>CANETO010000335.1 GCA_947440895.1 Planctomycetaceae bacterium
CGATGCCGACGGCGCCATCGAAATGACACCCGTCGAGCGCAACCGCGGCTTCTACATCTTCGACCGCTCGATTCCCGTCGCCTACGAACGCGGCCAAAACCACAACGTGCGCGATGCGATCCTCCTGCGGAGGATCATCGAATGAGTCCGCGACGCGGCATGACGTTGGTCGAAATGCTCGTGGCGACGACGCTCACGCTGATCATCATGGGCGTCATCGCGCAGCTATTCGGCATCCTTGGCAACAGCATCTCCCGCAGCCGCGCTGCGCTGATCACGTCGGCACAGTTGCGGGCCGTGTCGCACGCCCTGCGGATCGACCTAGCCGGCGCCACCGCCCCAACGGTTCCACCAGTGGCTGCCGATGCCGACGCTGGGTATCTCGAGATCATCGAGGGGCCAACCAGCGACATTCCCTCACCAACAACACCACCACTGATAGGCGACTGCGACGACGCCCTGCTGTTCACCACCAGCACGCTCGATCGGCCCTACGTAGGACTCTTCGCCGGCAACTCGTCCATCGAGTCGCGGACGGCGGAGGTGGCATGGTTCTGCCGTCCATCAGCCGTCACCACCGCTGGCATGACGCTCTACGATCTCTACCGGCGGCAGCTGCTCGTGCTCGATTACGTGGGCGCCGGGGCCTTTGCAACTGGCTCGAACCGGCTGGTAGTGACAAATTTTGGCGTACTTCCAGCGGCGACATTTTCAGTCCTGCAGCAATACGATCTCTCGCTGCGGGCGGAGGGCACCGAGTTTCTGCCGAACACCCTTGGCGATCTCACCAAGCGGGAGAACAGGTTCGCCCACAATCCGGGCGGCACGGTCAGCATCAGTGCCTTTCCCTACGCCGGCACAGCGGCAAATCTGTCGAGCGGAGCCGCTGTCCTCTCAGGCTCCCGGCAGGGTGAGGAGATTGTGCTGCGGAATGTGCTGGCGTTCGACGTACGGGCGTTTGATCCTGAGGCGGCGATCCGTGCCGTATCAGGGAGCACTGTTGGCCTCGTGCCAGGGGATCCGGGATACGGAGCCCCGGGCTCCAATCCGGTGGCCCTGGGCTGTTACGTCGATCTCGGCTCACTCGCCACTTCGACCGGCTCGACCACGCTCACGGGCTCTGCCGCGGCTCTCTCAAAGCTCACCCGTATCTACGACACCTGGAGCACGCATTACGAGTGCAACGGCATCGACGAGAATAACGATACCGTGGTGGATGGCGGCACGGATGGCCTCGACAACAACGTCGTCAACGGTGTCCTCACTCCTAACGGCGTCGTGGACGATGACGCCGAGCGGGACACTCAGCCCCCCTACCCGGTTCCGCTCCGCGGGATCGAGATCCGCATCCGCTGCTATGAGCCGTCGAGCCGCGAGGTTCGGCAGGTAACGGTGCGACACACGTTCGTGCCGCATTGATTGCAGCGGGCGCACCGCTAGGGGCTCGCTACAGGGGCTGACGCGGCTATTGCCACCAGCGGCGTACCCGGTCGAACATGCTGCCCGACCGTTCGGCTGGCGGAGTTGGTTGTGCTGGACCTTCCGTGCCGCGCATCGCGTCGTCTCGCACCGCGGCCATCGCAGCCACCGCATCGTCGGTGACGAATTCCGCGAGGAATCGAGGCCAATAGGTGTCGAGTTCGACGAGGCATGAGCCCAGATCACTGGCCCTCAGCCGCTCTTCCATCACCGACAGTCGCCGCGACAGTTGCACCCGCTGCGATTCGTCGAAGGCCAGATCGAATACCCGCACGCCATCGATCTCGACGGTGCCAGGCCCGAGCAGGTCGAACCGAACCCGCAACGACTCGAGCCCATGAGCCGGCAGATCGTCGACCTGCAGCACGTACTGCGACCAACCAGGAGTGAGCGGCTTGCCGCCGGCCAGACCGCCCACCGGCGCGAAGCGGTAATACTCGCGGCCATCCTGCATTCCCTCGAGAGCCAGCCGCAGCGGCGGCTGTGGATCCCCCTCCGGAATCCGCAGCCAGACGGCCACGCTCACCCGGCCCGTTGCAGGTGGCGGAAACGGATTGCTCCGCACGGTCGACAGCCCGTTCACTGATGAAAAGCCGATTCCGCGGCCCGCCGCCCCGTTCACGCCGGGAACGAAGGCGACCGCACCGCGACTGGCCTCCACGAGCTCCCAGCCTCCCACACCACCGCCCGGTGCAAGGCCACCCGCATCGGCGGCGGCGGCTCCTGGACCGGCCAGTTCGAATCCCGGATTATCGAGCACATCGAGCGGCCGCGGCGTCTCGAGTACGGCACGACGGCGATTCAGGTCGGCCAGTCGCGTGGCGATCGCCGTCCGCACCTCGTCGTCAAATTCCACCCTCGCTCCCTGCACCGCCACACCGCCATCGAGCACGAGCGTGCGCACCTCCCACGGCTGCAGCGGCACGGTCGCGCCTCCCGTCGGATCGAGCGGCAGTCGTGTGCCATCGACGGCGTCGACCACGGCCGAAGTAGCGCCCGCCAGCGTCAGCCCGGCACGGCACGGGGCCGGGCCGGCGTTGGCGACACTCACCACCGTCAGCCCATCATCGCGTCGGCTGCGGACCACCAGCGGTGCGGCCAGCGACTCGGCCAGATCGAGCCCCCCCGCCGGCAGTGCCGCGAAGGCCAGCAGACAGCGTTCATACGCCGGCTCGACGCGGCCAAACAACAGCCCCATATCAAACACCACCTCCACATCCGACACCACGAGCGATTCCGCGAGAGACCTGCCTCGCGCCGATCCCTCGGCCACGGCATGAATGGCCGCCACATCGCCCGCCGCCGCCACGCCGCCGAACGGGCCATGCGGCACGATTGGATTGATAGACAGCGGGAGCGGCTGCTCGAGCGCAATCACACCTCGGCGAGCCGCGCCGGCGACGCCACGGGCCACGGCCAGCGAGCGGTTGGCGTTGTCGACAATGCAGCGGTCGAGCAGCGTGTCTGCCGCCGCATGGACGTGCGGTGACACAAACACGATCCGTCGATCGGCGGTGATCCGCGTCGGATCGAGACCAATTTCCCGCAGGAGATCGGCGTCGGCAGGCTCTGCCGCGAGCGACGGACGAAATCGGGCAGCCAATTCCCCCTCGCTCAAGAGCGATGTGGGCACCACGTGCAGGCTCCACCGCGGATCGTGCTCCGCCAGCACATCTGCCAGTCGGCTATGAAAGCGAGCCATCGACGCCGCCCGCCATTCCAGCCACTGCTCTCGCAGCGGTCCCTCGACGAGCGCAGCCCGCCGGGCAAACCGCTCCCCGCCCGTCGCCGGCTCCTGACTGCCCACCTCTGAAAGAAATCGGGAGAAGGTGATGTCGTCGAGCCCCCA
>CANETO010000336.1 GCA_947440895.1 Planctomycetaceae bacterium
CTCCCACTTCTTCGCCCAGCCGGGATTCCCGTCGGTGTAGGTCCCGCTCGGGGCGTCGAAGTGATAGACCTTGCCATTGCGATAGCTCATGGCGCCGAGGATCACCGTGGTGACCGCGGCCGCGCCGAGTTCGGGTGTGTTGTTGCAGAGTTCGGGCTTGCCCGCCTCCATCGCCTGCAGCCAGTTGGCGAAGTGGAGGTAGGTGGTGTCGTTCTTCTGGAGTTGCTCGGGGGTGAGATCGGTCTTGATGACCTCATCCTCGATCGTCGAGTCGAACGTCACCTGCGGCCGCTCGGCCACGAACGAAAACTCGGTGAACAGCTCGCCGTTGCCAAACTCGAACGCGCCGTTGTGGCCGCGGATCACCTGCTTGATCCGTGACTTCTCGTTGCACATCGTGGCCGTGATCAGTCCCTGACAGCCCGCGTCGTAGTCGGCCACCACCGTGGCAACGTCGGGCACATCGCGACCGTCGAGTTCCATGTAGATGCCTCCGGCACCGACCACGCGGGAAGGGAATCGCAGGCCCGTTGCCTTGAGCATGGCCGTGGTGCGGTGCACGAACAGGTCGGTGAACATGCCGGAGCCGAATGGCCAGTAGCACCGCCACTGGGCGTAGACGGCGCGATCGAAATCGATGACCGGGCCGAGGCCGGCATCGGTGCCCAGCCAGCGCCGCCAGTCGATCGTTTTCGGCGACATGTCCGGGTCGAGCTTGTAGTAGCGCCACTGGCCCACGGCAGAGTTGCGGAAGAACTCGGTCTGAAAGCCAAGGACCTTACCGAGCTTGCCGGCCTCGATCAGTTCGCGGGCCTGGTTCCAGACCATCAGGCTCGTCGACTGCACGCCCACCTGCATCACGCGGCCCGTCTCCCGCCAGAGTTTGACGACGTCGAGCGCCTCCTCGACGGTCTTCGTCATCGGCTTTTCAGCGTAGACATGCTTTCCGGCCTTCAGGGAGTCGATGATCTGTCGGTGGTGCCAGTGGTCGGGCGTGCCGATGCAGACGGCATCGATGTCTTTGTCGGCGAGCAGGTCGTTGTAGTCGACGTAGCGCTTCGGATCGGTGCCGGTCTCCTCCTTGATGAAGCCGCAGACCTTCTCCTCCTGTTTCTTGTAGACCTCGCTGACGGCGACCAGATCGATCTTCGCCCCTTCCTTGCGGAGGCGGGTGAGCGACTTCACGTGGGCTCCGAAGCCACGGCCGCCGGGGCCGATGAAGCCGATGCGGATGCGGGAGTTGGGGTCGGCGGCAACAGCCCGGGTGGAGGCGGCCGTGGTGCCCGCCGCGCCGACAGCGGCGAGCGTGGAGGCATTGAGAAACGTCCTACGGGAGAAATCGGCCGCGTTCATCGCATTCCTCGATGGCTGGAGGTCCGGGGCAGGGAACGGGGGAAGAAAAAAAGTCTACCCTCCGCGGAGAAGCGGGGGACAGGGGCGGCATCATTCCCCTGGCGCACAGAGTTCAAGCTCGGCCCACGTCGTCGGGTCGCTTTCCCAGGGGAACTCTGGCGGGGCAAAGGCCGGCACGCGACCGAGCCGCCGATCGATGATCGCCGCAAAGAAGCCGAGCCTACGAATTTCCAGCGGATCCCAGCCGGGGAGCGCCGCCGCGGTGATCTGGGCATCGATCTCCCAGCCATCGGCCACGAGTCGGCTTTCGATCGGCACCGAGCCGATCGGCAGATCGGTGGGGAGTTCGCTCGTTCGGGGAATCACGGCCGCGACGGCGACCGGCCGGTCGGCACTGCGGCCTCCGCCCGTCGGCAAAAGCGCGAGCCGCCGGCAGTAGCGGCCCGCTCGATGGCTCTCTCCTGTCGGCCGGGTGGCGATCCAGAGATGGAGACCGTCGCTGTCCTCGGGGCGGGTCGGCTGGCACCACCGCGTCGGCCCGACTCCCTTGGCCACGGCCCGCACCGCCAGCCCCTCTTCATTCCATGCCAGCGATAGATCGAGCAGATTCGGCACATCCGCCACCGGTGCGAGCCCCGGCAGTCGGCAGGCCTCGTCGAGATCCCAGGCTGAGGGGGGCCAGAGTTTCTTCCGTCTCCGGCAGCGAAGCCGGAACCGAAACAGCGCGGCGGGATTGACGAGGGCACACATGGCAGCGTTTTGCAAACTATATAGTAGAGCGTGGTCGAGGGTCGCCCACTGCGGAAGTCTCGCCAGGAAACTCGGAAACACGGGAAATTCACGCCGATGCGGGTGCTGCATGTGGCCAGTGAGGCGACCCCCTTCGCCAAGACCGGCGGCCTGGCCGACGTGGCCGGTGCGTTGCCTGAGGCGCTTGCCCACCAGGGATGCGACGTCACGCTGGTGATTCCGGCCTACCGGGAGGTGTTTTCCAAGGGGCTGCCGATCGAGCCCACCGGCATGGCCTTCGACGTGCCGATCGGCATGCGGCACCTGCACGCCCGGATTTTTCGCTGCATAAGGCCAGAGTCGCGGGTCGAGGTTCTGCTCGTGGCCAACGACGAGTGCTTCGATCGCCCCACGCTCTACGGCGGGTCGGAGGACTACACCGACAACTCTGAGCGGTTCATCTTCTTTTCGCGGGCCGCCATGGAGCTGGCCGCGCGGCAGGAGCGGCCCTTCGACATCATCCACTGCCATGACTGGCAGACCGGGCTCGTGCCCGCCTATCAGAAGCTGCTCTATCAGTCGGCGGCCGCGGTCCAGCACGCCCGCACCGTGATGACGATCCACAACATGGCCTACCAGGGGCTCTTCTGGCACTGGGACATGCTGCTCACCGGCCTCGACTGGAAATACTTCAACTGGCAGCAGATGGAGTTCTGGGGCCAGCTCAACCTGCTGAAGACCGGCCTCGTGTTTGCCGACTGGCTGACCACGGTGAGCCCGACCTACGCGCGGGAGATCCAGCAGGCTTCGGGAGGCTACGGTCTCGAGGGTGTGCTCGCCGAGCGGAGCGATGTCCTCAGCGGCATCGTCAACGGCATCGACACGGTCGCCTGGGACCCGCGGACAGACCGCCACATTCCCCGCCCGTATTCTGAAGAGGACTTCGCGGACGGCAAGTATGCCGCCCGCGTGGCACTCGCGGTGCGGCTTGGGCATGCAGCCCCCGATCCGCGGCCGCTGGTCGCCTTCGTCGGTCGGCTCGTCGATCAGAAGGGGATCGACCTCGTTGTCGATCTGCTCGGCCGCATGGCCGGCAGTGGGCGGGTCCGCTTCGTGGTGCTCGGCACCGGCCATCATCATGCCGAGGAGTCGCTCCGCCGCGTGGCGGCTGCATTTCCCGGCACGATCGATCTCGTGATCGGATTCGACGAGGGGCTTGCGCACCTGGTGCAGGC
>CANETO010000337.1 GCA_947440895.1 Planctomycetaceae bacterium
ACAAGCCTGGCCGCTGGATCACGATTGGCTGCGGCGCAGTGGACAACCGCGCAGCAGTCTGGTTGGAATCATGGTGCTGCGAGGAACGGGAACCGCAAGCGAACGCGCGTCCGTGTGGCGTGCGGCGGTGGCATCCGGCCTCGGAGCTTGGGACATCAGCCAATCCATGGCCACATCGGCCTGTCGGTTGTTGGTCGGGGCACTTTCCCCCCAGTTGTTCATCAGCCTGCCTGCGAATTTCGTATTCGCCAGAGGCACTTCTCCCACGGCGCCGGACTGCTGGCCGCCCTGACGTCTGGCGACACGATCCCCGCGTGGACGTCGCCGTGTGAACGTCGACCTGCACACCATCAGACCGGTTGGGCGACGCGCCTTGCCGGTTGCACCGTGATCAGTGCCGCCACTGTCCTCAAAAGCCTCCCGGAACGTCCGGTGGCTGGAAGAGGCGGACACCACCCGAGCCCGCGCACGCGTCTGCGATTGGGCTAGAGAGCACGCAAGCTATCCATGGAGAGCACTTCCCGCGAGATGCCGGTCACCTCGCACGCATTGCAGATCACCTCGCTCAGGGTTCTTCGCGGTCCAAACCAGTGGGCGTCATTCCCTGTTCTGGAAGCGCGGGTTGATCTTGGGCAACTCGAAGATTTTCCATCCAACACGCTGCCCGGCTTCAATGAGCGGATCATGGCCTGGCTGCCAACGATGATCGAGCATCGCTGCTCGATCGGCGAACGCGGCGGCTTCTTTGAGCGGCTCCGGACCGGTACCTGGATGGGGCACGTGCTCGAGCACGTCACGATCGAACTGCAGGCGTTGGGCGGCTCTCCGGTGGGCTATGGCCGGGCGCGGGAGGCCAATGCCCGCGGCGTCTACAACGTCGTGATTGAATACCGTGAGGAGGCGTTCGGGATCGAATGCCTCTCCACGGCGCACCGTCTGATTCAAGCGGCCATCGATGACAGTCCATTTGATATCGCTGCGGAGACCAAGCGGCTCCAGAAGGTGCTGCTCGATGTTCAACTTGGGCCGAGCACACGAAGTATCGTCGAGGCGGCGGCCGCCCGCGGGATTCCTTCTCGGCGGCTCACCGACGGATCGCTGGTCCGTCTGGGCCAGGGGGCCAAGCAGCGGCGGATCATCGCCGCGGAGACCGACCGTACTGGCGCCGTGGCCGAGTCGATCGCGCAGGACAAGGAACTCACCCGCACGTTGCTCGCCGAGGCCGGCATTCCGGTTCCGGAAGGGCGGCCGGTGAGCGATGCCGCCGAAGCCTGGACCGTGGCCGAGGAGATTGGCGGGCCGGTGGTGGTGAAACCCCGCTACGGCAATCAGGGCCGTGGCGTTTCGGTCGATCTCTCCACCCGCGAGGAAGTGGAGAAGGCCTGGCACGTCGCCCGCGAGGAGGAGTCGACCGTCGTGGTCGAACGCTTCGTCGCGGGGGGCGATTACCGCGTGCTCGTTGTCGGTGGCAAGGCCGTGGCGGCGTCGCGGCGGCATCCGCCGACCGTCGTCGGCGACGGGCAGTCCACCGTGAAGCAGGTGGTCGATCTGGTGAATGAGGATCCAAGGCGCTGCTGCGATCACGCCGGGGCGCTCAGCCCGGTGCGGATCGACGAGGTGGCGTTGGCCGTGCTGGCGGAGCAGGGGCTCACCCCCGAGAGCGTCCCAGCCGCCGGACGCACCGTGTTTCTGCGGCAGAACGCCAACCTCAGCACGGGTGGCACGAGCGAGGACGTGACCGACATCATCCATCCGGAGGTGGCCGCCCGGGCAGTCGAAGCGGCGAGGATCATCGGACTCGACGTTGCGGGTATCGACATTGTCACAGCCGACATCACGCAGTCGCTCGAATCGCAGCGTGGCGTCGTCATCGAGGTGAATGCTGGTCCGGGATTGAGGATGCATCTGGAGCCGACGGTCGGGACTCCACGGAACGTGGGCGCGGCGATCGTCGACACGCTCTTCGCGTCGGGCAACGACGGGCGGATCCCCGTGGCCGCCGTCACCGGCACCAACGGCAAGAGCACGGTGGTGAGACTGCTGTCGCATCTGGCGAAGGCGGGCGGGGCCACCGTGGGCACCACCTGCACCGAGGGCATCTGGGTTGGAGACAGGCAGATCGACAGTGGTGATTGCAGCGGCCCCGCGAGTGCGCGGCGGGTGCTCGCCAATCCCTCCGTCACCACGGCTGTGCTGGAGGTCGCTCGCGGCGGCATCCTGCGCGAGGGCTGTGGCTTTGACACCTGTGATGTGGCGGTCGTCACCAACATCGCCTCGGGCGATCATCTCGGCCTCGGCGAGATCGACACGCCGGAGCGACTCGCCTGGGTGAAGGGGGCAGTGGTCGCGGGCGTGCGGCGGACGGGAACGGCCGTGCTCAACGCTGCCGATCCGCTGGTGGTCGACATGAAGAAATGGTGCAAGGGCCACGTCGTTTATTTTGCGATCGATCCCGCGAATCCCCTGATGGTCGAGCACCTCGCTCAGGGCGGTTTGGGGGCGACGGTCCGCGACGGCTGGATCGTGCTCTGCGACGGTCCGCGGGAGACGCGGCTGGCGAATCTCGACCGCGTGCCTCTGGTGCATCGCGGGCTCGTAGCCTTCCAGGTGGAAAATGCGCTGGCCGCTGCGGCAGCGGCCTGGCGGCTGGGCGTGCCGCTGGAACTGGTGCGACTTGGACTGGAAAGTTTTTCGTCGGGCTCGAGTGGCTCGCCGGGACGCTTCAACCTGCTCGATCTGGAGGGCGCCTCGATCGTCGTGGACTACGGCCACAACGTCCCGTCGCTGGAGCAGATCTGCGCCACGATCCGCACCCTGCCTCATATCCGGCGGACCGCCGTCTACTCAGCGGCCGGCGATCGACGCGACGAAGACCTGATCGAGCAGGGGAAGCTGCTCGCCGCCACGTTCGACCGGGTCGTGATCTATGAAGACGCCTACATTCGGGGCCGACAGCCGGGCGAGATCACGGCGGTCATTTCCCAAGGCATCCAGGCGGGCATGCGGGCGGATTATCCAACGACCATCCACGCCGGAGGCACCTGGAGCGAGGCTGCGGCGCTCGTGCTCGATGCCGTGCAGGCTGGCGACCTGGTGCTGCTCCAGCCCGATACGGTGGACCAGGCGGTGTCGTGGCTGGCCGAACGCTACGGCAGTCGGGTGCGGGAGACGCAGTTTGACCAGATGGCCGGACTGATCGTGCGTGATGCCGAGGATCGCCTGCCCGCACCAAGCGAGCCGGTCGAGGTGCGGAACGGCCGACGGGGCCGGTCGGTGCTGGCCGTACGGGACATCGCTGTGGGTGA
>CANETO010000338.1 GCA_947440895.1 Planctomycetaceae bacterium
CCGGAGCCCGTGGCGGCCGTGAGTCGTCCACCGCTTGATCCCACGCAGCGGGCGGCGCTCGAGCGGCGACTGATGGCCGCCACCGCGCGACTGCTCGTCGAAGATTCCCAGGGCGTCTCGCGGGGCACCGGCACGGTGGTCGACTGCCGGCAGGGTGAGGCGTTGATCCTCACGTGTGGCCACATCTTCCGCGATTCTCAGGGCAAGGGCCGGGTGGAAGTCGACCTATTCGGCGCCGACGGCCCGCGGGGCGTGGCGGGGCAGGTGGTCTCGTGGGATCTCAAACGAGACTTGGCGCTGGTGAGCATCTTCATCGATCGGCAGATCGAACCGGTGCGTGTCGGCGGTGCTGATCGCAGCACGCAGGTTGGCGAGTCGGTGGTGACCGTCGGCTGCGACGGCGGCGATGATCCGACGATCCATCACAGTCGCGTCACCGGCGTCGACAAGTATCTCGGGCCGGCGAACGTTCAGGTGGCGGGTCAGCCGGTGCAGGGACGCAGCGGCGGCGGACTCTTCGCGGTTGATGGCACGCTCATCGGCGTCTGCAACGCGGCCGATCCCGCCGACAACGAGGGACTCTTCGCCGCCCTCCCTGCGATCCATGAGCAGCTTGATGAAGCGGGCCTCGCCTTCGTCTATCGGAGCATCTATCCAAGCGCCGGCCCAGTCGATGTGGCTGCCATTCCGACGGGCCCCGTGTTGCCGAGCATGCCGGCGGAGATGCCACCTGTATCGTTCGACCGTCGCGACCGCGCCGACGCCCTGCCGACGGCCGCCACGGAGCAGGTCGGTGCGATGAATGGCGCTGGTGCGATCAATGGCTCGTCTCCCAAGCAACTCTCGCCTGGTGAACAGGCCTTGATCGATCACGTCTGGCGGCACGACGGCGATGCGGAGGTGATCTGCATCGTGCGACCGAAGGGGGCCACGCAGTCTCCGGGCGACGTGTTCGTGCTGCAGGGAACAAGCCGGGAGTTCGTCGAGCAGCTTGCCAAGTCACCTCCCGAACGTGTTCAGTCCTCCGCAGCCCAGGGTAAACATGCCATCCCGCACCACGCTGCTCCCCCGGCAACGCGGTCTGACGTGGCCACCCTGCCCGGAAGTGAACTTCCGCGGTAGGCTGCGGCCATGCTGCAATATCTGGTCCGCCACGGTGAAAGCGTCTCCAATCTGGAAGGACGCGTGCAGGGACAGGCGGACATCGAACTCTCGCCACTCGGCCATGCGCAGGCGCGGCAGGTGGCCGACTGGGCCCGCAGGCTCGCCGCGTCGCGGCCCGGTGATGTGGCAACGATCCGCGAGGTCTGGTCGAGCCCACTGCGGCGGGCCCGAGAGACTGCCGCCGCGATCGCCGCTGCCATCGGACTACCCGTGCTCCTGGACGAGCAGCTCTGCGAACTGCACGCCGGCATTTTTCAGGGGCATCTGTGGGCCGATCTGGAGCAGATGTTTCCCGACGAGGTGGCCCAGTGGCGGTCGGGCGACCCGCACTATGTGATTCCCGGCGGGGAATCACGGGCACAGCTGGCGGCCCGCGGCCGGGCGGCGCTTGAGACGCTCGCGGCCCGCGACACGCTAGGCATGATCGTGGTAGCGCACGGCGGCGTGCTCACCGCGGCCTTGGGCAGCATGCTCGGCCGCGAGCATCCGCTCCTGGCGGCGGCCGCGGAGCGACCGTTCACGAAGCTGCCGGCGCTGGCCAACTGCTCCGTCACCGAGCTTGAATGGCCTGGCCCCCGGCTGGTGGCGTTCAACGAGACGGGGCATTTGACGTAGGCCCCGCCCATACGCCGGTCGTGCTCGTCGCGGATTGGTTCGCCGGCTGCGGTTCATGCGGCGAATCTCCATCTACCGGAATAGTTGACCGCACCTCGGGCCCTCTGGGAGGCGGTGCAGTATCTCATGTCGGGCGTGCAAATTATCATGGATGAAGGGGAAACGCTGTGAAATAACGGTGGCCCCGACGGAATGCCGCTTGCGAACCCTTGTCTCTGGAGGCCCCTCCCACGTGACTCCCTCCGCCCGCCCATCAAGGAAAGTCCGCACCGCCATCGTCGGCCTCGGCTTTGGCGCCGAGTTCATCCCCATCCACCAGCGCCACCCCCACGCCGAACTGGTCGCAATCTGTCAGCGGTCGCAGGACAAGCTCGACCAGGTCGCCAAGGCGTACAGCGTCGAGCGGCGATATCAGCACTACGCCGACCTCCTCAAGGACACGGAGATCGACGCGGTCCATATCAATTCGCCGATCCCCGACCACGCCGCCATGTCGCTGGCGGCTCTCGAGGCCGGCAAGCACGTCATGTGCACGGTACCGATGGCCACGAGTGTGGAGGACTGCAAGAAGATCGTCGACCTCGTCGCGAAGACGGGACTCAAGTACATGATGGCAGAGACGGTCGTCTACGCGCGGGAGTTTCTGTTCATCAAGCAGATGGCCGACCGGGGCGATCTGGGAAAAATCCAGTTCGTGCAGGCCAGCCACCAGCAGGACATGGACGGCTGGCCGAACTACTGGCCCGGCCTGCCCCCGATGCACTACGCGACGCACTGCGTCGGGCCCTGCCTGGCACTCGAGCGGAAGGATGCCGAGGAGGTGAGCTGTTTTGGTTCCGGGCGAATCCGCGAGGAACTCATCAAGCACTACGGCTCACCGTTTGCCGTGGAGAGCGCCCACGTGAAACTCGCTCAAAGTGACGTCGTGGCACGGGTGATCCGCTCGCTTTTCGACACGGCGCGGCAGTACCGCGAGAGTTTTGATGTGTACGGCTCGAAGGCGAGCTTCGAGTGGCAACTCTGTGAGAACGAGGAACCAGTGCTCCACACGGCGAAGAAGCCTGAATCTGAGATCCCCCAGCGTGTGCCCGTGCCCGACTTCGCCCATCTGCTGCCAGAGCCGATCCAGCGGTTCACCACCGGCGGCGTCTACGACGCCGACGATCACCAGCACCTCTCGTTCACGCAGGGCGGCGGCCACGGCGGCAGCCATCCGCATCTCGTGCACGAGTTCGTGACGGCACTCGTGGAAGATCGCGACCCGTATCCGAACGCGAAGCAGAGCGCCAACTGGACCTGTACCGGCATCTTGGCGCATGAGTCGGCGATGAAAGGGGGCGCAATCATGAAGCTGCCCGAGTGGAGTTGTTCGTAATGCGGTTTGGCTGGCCCCCTGTGGCGGCACGTTTAGAACGCGTCCGTTGCGCGCACGCGGATTCCGCAAGTTGAAAACTTGCGGCCACGGTTGAAAACGTGTGGCCAGGGTTGAAAACGTGTGGCCAGGGTTGAAAACGTGTGGC
>CANETO010000339.1 GCA_947440895.1 Planctomycetaceae bacterium
GACGGGAGCCTCGCTCCGCATCATGTTCGGGCCCGACGCCACGCGGAGATCCTCCACCGCCACGTCGAGCACTCCCGGACGGGCATCGAGAGCCACACTGCAGCCCGCGACGGAAAGGCCGAGCGGCCTCCCCGTCGTGGTGTCGAACCTGCTCGTCGCACCACCGGCCTCAACCACCAGCGTGTCTCCTTCGAAGCGGACCTGAGGACTGTTCTCATGAACCAGGGAGAGGCAGACGACCGGCTCGACGGGAACCGCGATCGTGACTCCGGCCGGCGTGCCATTCCTGCCATCTGAAATACCGCAACTCAAAGAGACGCGGCGGTTGTATTTCGGCGGCGTGCTGCCGGCCTTTGTGTCACGCACCAGCGACAGACCGAGCGTTGCCGAGAGCCGGTGGTGCGCCGGCAGCGGGATATCGAGCCTGCCTGCACCATCGGCGGGCAGCAGGCTCATGTCTGTGCCACTCACCGCCAGTCCGCAGGCCTGATCGCCGTCGGGCAGTGCCGTGAGCAGCAAGCCGCGTGACGGGGCGACGATCAGCCGCGCTGACACGGGCGCGGCGGCGCCGGGCCCGTCCGGCGAGCGGGTGACATCCAGCACCAAGTCATCGCCGCGACCGATGGCCGCCATCAGCCAGTCGTGCACGCGGAGCATCGTCGCTTCCTCACGGGAGAGCGGCTGCGACAGCGGAGTGGCCGCGGCATACTCCTCGAGGCTGAACCGAGCCACCGCGGCCTCGGGATCGGTCGGGTCGCCACGAAACTCGATCTCTGATTTCAGGAAGCGGCCGGAACGCCGCAGGCTGTCCCGCCAGACGAGGCGATCACGATCGGTCACAGCCGCGCCGATCGTGATGCCGAGGCTGGCGATCAAATCGCGTTCGGTCGTCCGACATTCAGGCGGCACCTCAATGCGACGCAGCACCGCCTTGGGCGGCAGATCGTTGATCGCCACCACGAGGTCTACGGCGCGTTCACCGGGCTTGATTGCGACATCGACGGCGGGGCGATGGGCTCCCGGCCCATCCACGGGCGTTGATCGGTGCGTGGCCCCTACTCCCCGGGTGGCCCTCCCTGCTGACCGCCGTTCCGGCAACGGCAGCTGGATTGAGAGATAGCCCTCTTCGCGAAGGAACCGGGTGACCGCGACACGAAGCCGGTGGATCGTGACGGCATCGCAGGGGGCCGGGCCGGCCTGCTTCCAGACCGGTGGCTCACGTTGCGCGGGCAGGCCGTCGGCCGTCACCCAGGTGGTTGTCGTGGTGCCGTCGGGCTGGTTGACGCTCCGTGGCACCGCATCCCGTGGCGGCTGTTGTTCCGAGAGAAACCGCACCAGCCGCGTGGCGGTCTCGTCCGGCAGCCCGGTGACGTTGATCGACCCAGCCTCGAACTGCGGTCCTTCGACCACGTCGACCACGAGCCGCTCGAATCCATCGGAGGATTCGACGACAGCGTGAACCGTGGCGGTGGCGAAGCCGGCCCGTTCGAGCGCCAGCGTCGCTTTGTGGGCGACCGCCGCGATGAATGCATCACGCGAGGCGTGGGGCCGCGAGAGCCAGACGAGGTCGGTGTCGCGAATCAGCGGCTGCCGCAGCTGCTCCGAATCGATCTGCTGCGTGCCGCGAACCACCAGTCGGTCGGCCTCGCCGAGACTGCCGACGTGGTCGGTATCGGTCATGCCGTGCCCCGTCATCGCGAGGACCATCCAGGCCACTGCCGCCGCAAAGGCCGCTTGCTTTAGGCCAGCATGCCGATTGTGCACGCAACGCATGGCGAACCTGTCTCCTTGGGGCTGTTGAACCGCGAGTGGGGGGCGGACAGTAGCAGCCAGCCGGCCAGCGAGAAACGTCGAACCGCGCCTGTCCTCCCCGGAGGCCCGTCGGCAACGGGCCGCGTGGCAGCCGGTGATAGCGGCCTATCGCCCGCGAAAACTGGGGGATTGGGGAAGGCATCCGTCTCCGCCCCCCGAGCGGCGACCGGTTTTTTTGCCACGTCTGGCCAGCCACGCATACCGTTTCCGGCTCTCGGGAAGGGCGGCCCGCGTCCGGGACGTCTTCTGTTTTCTTCCGAGATTCACAGAGGGTTTCCTATCATGAGTGGCAAGTATCTGATTCGTGGAGTTGGCGTACTCACCTGTGTGGCGTTGGTTGCATCCGGCTGGGACGCCGAGGCGGGATGGAGACGGCATCACCATCGCCGGGCAGCGAGCTGTTGTGAACCGGTCTGCTGTGAGCCGGTGGTCTACGAACCGGTCTGTTGTGAGCCGGTGGCCTACGAACCGGCCTGCTGCGAACCGGTCCGTGAGGTCGTCTGCTGTGCGCCCCAGCGTGAGATCGTGATCATGCCGATGGCGCCGGTCGCGACCTGCTGCAACAACCAGGTCGTCTCGACCGAGGCTGCCCGGAGTGAGGCAGTGTCGGTCATGAAGCGGCCCGCTACCGAGGGAACGACCGCGGGCCATGGAATCAAGGCAACCCCCGCATCGCTGCAGCGGTAGCCTGACGGCGAGGGCGTGGCCCCGTTCCGTCGCTACGGGCCGTCTCTTCATGCCCTTACTCTCTCCCGTGCGGAGCCGCTGCTCCGGCTGCTCCGCACGGGATTTTTTTCTTGTGTCCGCATTGCCGCCGTCGCGACAGGGCCGACGCCGTCTCCCGCATCGCCCGCCGATAACCCACGGCCGTTAGGAGCCGTTGTTCTTGAACCCAGCCGCCAGCAGCATGGTGGCTGCGTGGATGTCGACGATCGCCTCCAGGTCTTGGCAGTAGCCGCCGCCGCAGACGATGGCCACCGGCGTTGCGGTGCCGCGGGCTGCCGCCAGCACCATCCGGTCCCGTGCGAGGAGCCCGGCCTTTGTCAGCCCAAGTCGGCCCAGTCGATCACCCTCGTAGGGGTCGGCGCCGGCGATGTAGAGCACAAGGTCGGCCCTGGCCCGGGCAAACGACTCGGCTAGCGCCCCATCCAAGGCCTGGAGATAGTCATCGTCACCCGTGCCGTCTTCGAGCCCGACGTCGAGCGAACTGGGGTATTTCCGCAGCGGGAAGTTGCGGGCGCCGTGGATCGACATGGTGAATACGGTCGGATCGGCGGCGAAGATTTCGGCCGTGCCATTTCCCTGGTGAACGTCGCAGTCGAGGATTAGCACCCGGCTCACGATGCCGCGGGCCTGCAGTTCCCGGGCCGCCACGGCCGTGTCGTTGAACACGCAGTAGCCCTCGCCCCAGTCGGTGCCGGCGTGGTGCGTGCCGCCGGCGAGGCTGGCGGCCACGCCGTCCTCGAGGGCCGCGGCCGCCGCATC
>CANETO010000340.1 GCA_947440895.1 Planctomycetaceae bacterium
CCGCCGGCCGTGCTGGCAATGAGCACCGGCGAGCCGACGCGGCGGTCGACGAGCACCGCACAGTAGAGCTCGCGGTCGATCGCGCAGCCGCTCTCCACGAACACCTGCCGGACGACCTGCCCCTCGGGCCCGGTCTGGATCGTGACGAGCGTGTTGCCGAGCAGGCCCTTGGCGATCCGCGCCGCGTCGTCGGCGGTTTTTGCCAGTTCCACACCGCGCTGGGTGGAGCCAATGACCTGTCCCTTGCCGCGACCGCCGGCATGGATCTGGGCCTTGACGGCACAGACGGGCGTGCCGAGCGCGGTAAAGGCGGTGGCTGCTTCCTCAGGTGTGCGGGCGACGCGGCCTGCCAGCACCGGCACGCCGGCCGCCCGCAGCAGATCCTTGGCCTGATATTCGTGGATTTTCATGGTGGATTCTGCTTCCAGGTCGGAGATGACGCGGATCACGGCCGTCGGGCCGGAACAGGTCAGAAGAAAGGCCGTTCCGGCGGCCAACACTATGGCAGGAACGGCCCCGGCTTCCAAGCCGTCGCCGACGGTCGGCCCGCGAACGGCGTCTCGGCGGCCTCTCTCTATCCATATACTGTGCGGGTCCGCAGCCCGGCTTCCCTGTTCGGAGAACGGTCGGCCGGCAGCACCGTGAGCCCAGGCATGAACGGCGTCCAACTCGCGATGATCGCCCTGCCGCTGGGGCTGTTTGGCATCATGCTGCTGTCAGCAGTCGTGGGGCATCGCATCGCCGCCTGGCGATTGCAACGCCGCGACGACGCCTCAGCCGTGGGCACGAGCGCCGTCGATGCCGCGGTGCTCGGCCTGCTCGGGCTGCTCGTGGCTTTTTGGTTTAGTTCGGCCGGCACGCGTCTCGACATGCGGCGCAGCCTGATCGTCGAGGAGGCCAATGCCATCGGCACGGCCTGGCTGCGGCTTGATCTGCTGCCGGAGGATGCCCAGCCGGCGGTGCGGGAAGAGTTTCGCAGCTATCTCGACGTGAGGCTTGCGCAGATACCAGGGGCGACCCACGCTGAATCGGATGCCGTCCTCGCCGGCCGGCTCGCGACGGCCCAGAACTCGATCTGGCGGCAGGCGGTGGCAGCGGCCCCCCGCTGCCTGAGTCCGCAGGCCGCGGTCCTCCTCCTCGACGCGCTCAACGCCATGTTTGACGCCGGTACGCGTCATCTGGCCGCCTTCAACGCCCACACGCCGGTGGCCATCCTGGCCCTGCTCCTGCTGGTGGCGATCTTCGCCGCGGTGCTGGCCGGCCACGACATGGCCGGCCAGGGGCGGTTCAACTGGCTCCATATTGTGGTGTTTGCCGCTGTCGTCTCGCTGACGATCTGGGTGATCTACGATCTGGAGATGCCCCGCTACGGACTGATCCGGATCGACAACTACGACCAGACGTTGCTCGATCTCCGCGCCAGCTTTCAGCGTGGACCGTAACCTTCTGGGCTGGCCAACGGCCGTGGCCATCGGAAAGAATAGAAATTCCCCGCTGAGCCAGAGGTCGCGACCGTCCATGAGCCTGCCCCGCGTCGTCATCGACCTCGAAAAGCTCCGCCACATCAACTGTGGCCTGGGTCGGTATTCGCTGCACCTCGGCCAGGAAATCCTCGCCGTGGCTGCGGGCCGGTTTCAGCCGGTGTTTCTGCTGCCCCGCGGAGCGGGGCGGTATTTTCCGGGCGGCGGCTTCGAGACGATCACCGTATCGCCCTGGAACAAGGAGGCGATCCGCCAACTCTACCGGCCGTTTGTCCGGCCACTGCTTCCGACTCCGGGGGTCACCCTCTGGCATGTCACCAGCCAGATGTCGAAATATCTACCGCTCGACGACCGCGTACCGGTCGTGCTCACGATCCACGACCTGAACTTCCTCCACGAGTCGCCGGCCGAAGCCCGCACCGACGAAATCGACCGCAAGCTCGCCGACATCCAGCGGAAGGTGAACCGCGCGGCGGCGATCGTGGCCGATTCAGCGTATGTGGCCGAGGACGTGGCGGGGCATGTCGATCTGGGCGGCCGTCCGGTGCATGTTGTGCCCCTGGCCGTGTCGACCCCGCCGGTGGCGTCGGTGGCGCGGCCGGCATTCGTGCCCCCCGGGCCGTTTCTGCTCTCGATCGGCAACTGCCTGCCGCACAAGAATTTTCACGCCCTGTTCGGCCTGCTTGAGCAGCTGCCCGACGCCAGACTCGTGATCGCTGGCAAGAAAACGACACCCTACGGCGAGTTTCTCGAGCGAGAAGTGGCGCAGCGTGGGCTGGCTGGGCGGGTGATCCTACCGGGCGAGGTGACGGACGGCGACCGGCAGTGGCTCTACGAGCACTGTGAAGCCTTTCTCTTTCCGTCGCTCACCGAGGGGTTTGGTTTTCCGGTGCTCGAGGCGATGCAGTGCGGCAGGCCAGTATTCCTGTCGCGGCGTACGAGCCTGCCAGAGATCGCTGGCGACATGGGCTACTATTTCGACGGCTATGAGCCGGCGGAATTGGCGGCGGTCTACCGGGACGGCCTGGCCCGGTATCAGGCCGATCCGGCTTTCGCGACGCGGCTGAAGGACCATGCCGCCGGCTTTTCCTGGGCGGCCACGGCCCGAGGGTATGCCGATGTGTATGCCGGGCTGGTGGAACGGGCATGACCATCTGCGTGTCGGGTGATGATCGCTGAATCGCGGTGTGGAACTACGGGCACCGGGGTTTTCCGGAAAGCTGGGCTTCTGGTATCACCGCCGGTGTGTCGATCTTGCCGCTACCGCAACGGTACCATGCATGTCAAAGCCAACCACCCGCGTCCGGGCGTTCGAGCACGCGTATCTGCGGCCGTTATTGCGCAGGCTCAAGAAAATCTTCGGCATCGGCCGGCTCTCGGCGGTGGCGCGACGTGTCGATCAGCTCTCGGCGGTTGAGCCGCGTGTCGCTCAACTCGAGGCGATGCCGTCACGTATCGAGGAACTGGAGCGTCGGATCGAGGAACTCGAGGCCCTCTGCCGTGAGCAGGTGGGATTGCAGTATCTGCAGCTCGCGGCTGGAACGGCGGAAGCAACGGCCGATGATGCTTGCAGCCAGCGGCGTGCCAAGTAAACCCGCTTCGTAGGAAGAACGGTGAACGACCATGCCACGTCGCCTCACCATCCTCAGTTATCTGCGGTCGGCGCAGTGGAACCGGGATCGCGGCATCGCCGCCTACGCTCAGAGCCTGGTGCTTCAGATGAGCCGGGATCAGCCGGAACACCGCCACCTCTTCCTCTGGGACGACCGGCTACCGCCGCCCCTGCGGTTTGGGGAGCTGGCCGAGCATGGCGA
>CANETO010000341.1 GCA_947440895.1 Planctomycetaceae bacterium
CCTACGACTGGCCGCAGGAAGCGGGCGGTCAGCCGGTGCTCCTCGAGGAGTACACCTATATGAACGTGAAGACCAACAACGGCTTCACGGACGCCGACTTCGATCCGAAGAACACGGCCTACAAGTTCGGCGCGAAGTAGTCGGGAGAGCGGGCCGCGGCCTGACGCGATGCACCGGACACAACGTCTCCGAACGGAAGTCCGGGGACGTTGCTTCACGCGAAACACGACATCGTGTCGTTTTCGCTTGGCGGGCCTCCGCCCGCTGGTGCTCACCCGGCCCTCCGGGCCTGACGCGCGTTTGACTCAAAGCCCCGGACGGAAGTCCGGGGACACCGGGTTGTTGGGCGTTTCCGGATAGGCATGGCACGTGGGATGGTGTTCACGCCCGGAGTCCCCCGGCTTCCGCCGGGGGCTTGTAGGCTCCAGGGAGACGGCGTTACCCGCCGGCTGTTTCCACGCGAACACGACACGACGGAATCGTGTCGCCACGAGCGATTGAAACCGGCTCCCTCAAACAGCTGCCTCACTCAGCAGGCATGAGTTTGGGCCAAGCCGCTTCCAGCTTGGTCCGCGGCGGGATTTCGAGCCGTGTGCCCGGAGCCAGCGAGATCCGCGGGTCGATCACGCGATTCCAGGCGAAGAGGGCGCGATAGAGCCGTCCGTCGCCGTAGGCCCGCTCCGCGAGATCCCACCAGGAGTCGCCAGGATTGGCCACATACGCCACCGCTGCCGGCGTTCGATCGGTCGACGGCACGCTCCGGGGGGCCGCCATCTCAAGACCGGCGGGGGATACGAACGGATCACGCCGTGGAGTGGTCACCGGTGGTGCGACGGACTCGGTAGGCTCGAACGCAGCGGTCGACGGCTCAGCCGGAGCGGGATCGGGGGTGGCAGCGAGCGGCATTGGGGGCGTGAGCGGGGGTGGCAGCAGATCCCCAGCATCGGTCGCGGGCTCGCTCTCGGCGTATCGGGAAGAGGGAGGGGGAGGCGGAGGGAGAGGCGGAGCTGGTTCAGTAGTAACGAAGGCGGGCTCTTCGGCGGCAGGCCCGGGCGCGGGTGGAGAGGGTGAGGGGGGCTCGACCAGTTCATTGTCGCCCGTGCTGGCCAGATCCAGATGCACATCGGGGCCCGCACCAACCGGAGGCCGCGGCATGAGCAGCTTCATCGAGAGCACGCCCAGAAAAACGCCCGCGAGCGTGGCGAGCAGGGCCAGCAGGATCTTCGTTTCACGTCCCATGGATCGTTCGCCGGGCAGCATGCAGAGAGGGAGGCGGGAGTGTCGTGAATCGCCGAAGCCGCCGCCAGATCGATCCCACCTTTCGAAGCCGACACTCAGTCGACGCTGGCGGGCGGGGCAAGCTGGGCAGCGCGGAGTTTCGCCGACCGGCTGCGGGGATTCCGGAGCACCTCCTCTTCGCAGGCCTCTACGGGCGACCGCGTCAGGCACTCCCAGATCTGTGGGCTGCGAAACGCATGCTTCACGAGCCGGTCTTCGAGCGAATGAAAGGAGATCACCACGAGCCTCCCACCCGGCGCCAGTCGCGTCGGAATCCGCTCGAGCGCGATCCGCAGGCTTTTCAACTCCTGATTGACGGCGATTCGCAAGGCCTGGAAGGTTCGGGTGGCCGGATGGATGCGAGGCGGCGGCGTCTGCCGCGGAATGGCCGACCGAACCACCACTGCAAAATCCCGGGCCGATCGGATCGGCTGCTTCTCCCGCACCGCGGCGATCCGCCGCGCGATCCGGCGGCTGTACCGCTCCTCGCCATATTCGTAAATGATGTCGGCGAGGTTTTCCGGCTTCATGCGGTTGACGAGCTTCCAGGCCGGCTCTCCCTCGGTCGGATCGAACCGCAGGTCGAGCGGTCCCTCTGAATCGAACGAGAAGCCGCGAGATTGATCCGCGAGTTGGTCGCTGGAGAGGCCGACGTCGAGGAGCACACCGTCGACCGTGTCGATGGAGAGCGCATCGAGAACCTCTGGGACGTCGCAATAGTTTGCCTGGGCAAACCGCACGGGCAGCCCCGCGAGTTCCCTCGCACCGCGGTCGATTGCTTCCGGATCGCGGTCGATCGCGATCACGAGGCCGGTGGGGCCGACCGCTTCGGCGAGGAGTCGCGTGTGGCCGCCGCCACCGAGCGTGCCGTCGACCACCCGCATCCCAGGCTTCACGGCGAGGAACGACATCACCTCGGCTGGCAGGACGCTTGTATGGATGCTGGACGACATACGCCTTACTGTACCACTGCTGGACCCCTCTGTGGCACTGCCTCGCCGGGACGGCAGAAGTCTCCTTCGCGAGGCGAGGATACGCCCACGCTCGTCGAGCTTCAGCCGATCCCGGCTTGCCTTATAGTGTTGGCAACGAATCTAAAAAGGATGTGCAGCCAGGAAGATGTCCGAAGCCGATCTCTACGACTACGAATTGCCGCCTGATCTGATTGCGCAGGAATCGCTTGCCGACCGCGCTGCGGCCCGGCTCCTCGTGGTCGACCGCTCAACCGGTGGCCTCGTGCATCGGCACGTCCGCGATCTCCCCCGGATCCTGCAGCCCGGCGATCTGGTCGTCGTCAACGACACGCGGGTCGTACCAGCCCGTCTGATCGGCCGCCGGGTGAAGACTGGCGGCCGCTGGGAAGGGCTCTTCCTGCGAAGCGACGCCGCCAGCGGTGCGTGGGAATTGCTTGCCAGCACCCGGGGCCGTCCGGAGATCGGCGAACGCGTCATGCTCACGGGCCTGGATGGTGCCGATGCCCTGTCACTCACGCTCGTCGGTCGCTCGGGCGGCGGAGCATGGCTCGCCATACCCGATGCCCAGGAGCCGCAGGCTTCCGTGGAGGCGATTCTCAACCGGGTGGGCCGGGTGCCTTTGCCGGGCTACATTCGCGGCGGTATCGAGCAGCCCGGTGATCGTGAGCGGTATCAGACTGTGTTTGCCAGGGAAAGCGGTTCGGCGGCGGCTCCTACAGCCGGGCTGCACTTCGACGAGCCGTTGCTCGCGGAACTCACCGCCCGCGGCATCGGCCGGGCCCGCGTGACGCTGCACGTTGGCCTCGACACCTTCCGGCCGATCGCGGTCGATCGCCTCGACGACCATCCGATGCACACGGAGTGGTGCGAGTGCCCGGCCGAAACGGTGGCTGCCATCACGGCGACGAGGGCAGCAGGGGGACGGATTGTGGCCGTTGGGACGACCGCCGCCCGTACGCTGGAGACCGCGGCCCGCAGCGGCACGCTCACGGCCTGGAGCGGGCCGACCGATCTGTTCATCAGGCCCGGGCA
>CANETO010000342.1 GCA_947440895.1 Planctomycetaceae bacterium
CACCCGTAGGGGCCGTAGTCGATGGTCAGCCCCAGGATCGACAGGTTGTCGGTGTTCATCACACCATGCACAAATCCCACCCGCATCCAGTGGACGATCATGGTGGCGGTCCGGCGGCATATCTCCTCGAACATGGCCGCATAGGTCTCGGCCACCGGCGGCCCGGCCTGAGGCAGCAGGTGGGGAAAGTCGGCCCGGACGGTAAAGTCGAGCAAGGTGCGAAGCTGCTCGATCTCCTGCCGGGCCGCAAAGATCTGAAAATTGCCGAACCGCGTGAACGACGGAGCCACCCGGCAGACGACCGCTCCCGGCTCCGCCCTGGGGTGGCCATCGTAGAACATGTCGCGGACCACCCGCTCGCCGGTGGCGACGAGGCAGAGCGCCCGCGTCGTGGGCACTCCCAGGTGGTGCATCGCCTCGCTGCAGAGAAACTCTCGCACCGATGATCGCATCACGGCGAGACCGTCGGCGGTGCGGGAGTAGGGCGTGGGGCCGGCGCCCTTGAGTTGGAGGGTCCAGTGCTCACCGCGGCTGTTGATGATCTCGCCGAGATTGATGGCCCGGCCATCCCCCAGTTGTCCTGCCCAGTTGCCGAACTGATGTCCGCCGTAGCACATCGCAAACGGCTCCATACCTGGCAACAACCGGTTGCCGCCGAACACCTCGGCATACGTCTGCTCGTTGTCGGGCGTCACCTCGAGGTCGAGGAGTGCAGCGACCTCGCGGGCATAGGACACGAGCCTGGGCGCGGCAACCGGCGTGGGGCTGACCCCGGACCAGCAGGCCTGCCGCACCTGCCGGCGGCGATTCTCCGGCTCGGGGTCGCCAGGCAGTTCACGGGTGAAGCGATTGGTGAAGTGGAGCGACTCGAGGCTCGGCATCGGTGTGGCTCCACAATCGACAGGCGTCACTCGCACGCCATGCGGTTAGTCGTCGAACCGAACCGCTCGGATTTCAAACTTCATGGTGCCGGCAGGCACGTCGATGGAGACCTTTTCGCCCACCTTCCTGCCCAGGAGCCCCTGGGCGAGCGGGCTGGCCACATTGATCCGGCCGGCGTCGTAATCCTCTTCACCGGCGCCGACCAGGACAAAAATTTCTTCATCGCCGAACTTCAGATCCTTCACGACCACCGTCGCCCCGAACACGACCTCGTCGCCAGCTTCTTTTGCCCGTTCCACGATCACCGCCCGGGCCAGTTTGTCGCGGAGGACGTTGATCTTGGCCTGCATCATGCCCTGACTCTCACGCGCCCCGTGGTATTCAGCGTTCTCGCTGAGATCGCCCTCGCTGCGGGCGGCGGCCACCCGCTGAGCCAGTTTCGGCATCTCAACGTTTTCCAGATGGTCGGCCTCTGCCTTGAGCTTGTCGTAGCCGGCGCGGGTCATCGGAATGCGATCGGAGGACATGCGGTACTCCCTGAATAAAATCGGAGATCGTGATGATGGAAATGGGCTTCACCGAGCAGTGGCCCGAAGGAAACACGAACAGCGACGTGTCGGTTCAGTCCGACGCAGTCTTCTCGGGCAGGTAGAGCAGACGGCCGCAACTCCGGCACATCACCACCTTGCCCACGAGCAGCTCAGAATACATGTTGCCCGTGATCTGGCGGAAGCAGCCGCCGCAACTCTCGCCATCGAGCGGTGCCAGCCCCTCCTCGCCTTTGTTCTTGATGGCGCGGTCGTAGAGATCGCGTACGTCGGCGGGCAGATCCCGCTCCGTCGTCTCGAGCTCGCGGAGGAGCCGCTGCACCTCGCTGTCGAGTTGGGTGGCCTCGGCGGCAACCCGCCCCTTTGTGTCGCCGAGCACCTTACGGGCGGCCTCCACGGCGGCCTCTGCGGTTGGAAGCGTCTTCTTGACAGTGTCGATCCGTTCGAGCGCCTCGAGGATCTCGTCCTCGAGAACTTTCGTGGCCATCCGATCGGCGGCGATCTGCTCGGTGAGCGTCTGGTATTCGCGATTGGTCTTGCAGGCGTTGAGCTTGCCGTCGAGGTCGTGGATTTTCGACTCGGCCGACTTCAACTGAAGCTGCTTCTGATCCGCCGCCATCTTTGCCTTCTTGACGTCGTCCTGGACGCCTGTCCGTCCCGCTTCCGTTGCCTCAACCTTGGCGGTGTAGGCAGCAATCTGCCGGGGGCCGGCAGCGATCCGCCCGCGGAGATCGGAGAGTTGCGTGTGGATGCGGTGCAGAGTCCGCATGATCTCGCTGATGACGGCGGTGGACATGGAGACGCCTTTGGTTCGGTCGAGGGAAGTTCCAAGTCTGGAGTTTATCAGATCGCAGGCCGGAAAACACCGGGCCGGCTGCTCTCGCAGCCGGCCCGGCTCGTTCTGAATCGAGTACCGTCCGTCAGGTCAGCCTGGCATGGCTTCCATGAACGTCTCGAGCTGTTTCGAGCGGACCGGGTGCTGCAGCTTCTTGACGGCCTTCGCCTCGATCTGCCGGACACGCTCTCGCGTGACCCGGAAAATCCGGCCCACCTCTTCCAAGGTGTAGGTGTAACCGTCGGTGAGTCCGTACCGCAGGCGGATGATCTCCCGCTCGCGGTAGGTGAGGGTTTTCAGCAGCGACTCGAGCCGATCCTTGAGCAGACCGTGCGTGGCCGAATGCGTGGGGCTGACGGTGCTCGAGTCCTCCACGAACTCGCTGAAGCTCGCGTCCTCGCTCTCGCCCACAGGCCGGTCGAGGCTCATCGGCTGCCGACCCATGTCGAGCACCCGCCGTGCCTCTTCCATCGGCACGCCTGCAGCCAGCGCGATCTCCTCGGACGTTGGCTCGCGGCCGAGTTCGTGGAGCAGTTTCTTGGCGGTGTTCCGCAGCTTCGAGAGCACGTCGATCATGTGCACCGGAATGCGGATCGTCCGTGCCTGATCGGCGATGGCCCGCGTGATCGCCTGACGGATCCACCAGGTCGCGTAGGTCGAGAACTTGAAGCCGCGACGGTATTCGTACTTGTCGACTGCCCGCATCAGGCCGGTGTTCCCTTCCTGGATGAGATCCAGGAAGCTCAAGCCCCGATTCCGGTATTTCTTGGCGATCGATACGACCAGCCGCAGGTTGGCTGCGGAGAGGTTTCGTTTCGCCGCCTCGTATTCAGCCTTGAGACGGGCGAACATGTCGACCCGACGGCGGAGAGAACGCGGGCTTTCGAGCGTCGTCAGCATCAGGTCGCGGAGTTCCTTCCGCATATCGGCCCGATCGTCGCGGGAGATCGTCCCGGCGTCCATCAGCCGCAGATCCCGCTGGAGGCTGTCCATGCGGCC
>CANETO010000343.1 GCA_947440895.1 Planctomycetaceae bacterium
AGCGGGTGGCGTCTTACGACGCCCTACGGCAGCCTGCGATCCATCACAGCCTGGCGGGCCGATCGTCCGCCGACAAGGTGGCGATCGCCGGCCGTCTCGCGGCGGCGCTGGCCAGTCGCACGGGCATCCCGCTTGAGGTCGACGACCTGCTGATCGACGCCCCGCCCGTCGAGCGGGAGGTTGAATTCCGGCTCACGGTTCGGGATCGGCCGCGGCATGGCGACAGCCACTCCCCTCCAGACGGCGTGTCTTTAGGCAACGGCTACTGCTATCGCGGCTTCGAGGAGCTCTCCCCCGTGGTTCGCAGTCTGGCCCAAGAGCAGTTCGATGATCTCGTCAAACGGGTGCGAATCTTTGCTCCCGCCGACAAGGCCGGTGCCGTTGCGGGCTGCCCGGGGCTCGAGGAGTTGATTCTCGAAGCCGCCGGACAGCCGCAGTAACGGGCGTAGAAAGCGGTCGCACTCGCGACTACTTGCCGCCGGGCAGTTTGCCTTCCTTGAGCAGCGCGCCGAAGGTCGGGGAGCCGGCGTTGGCCGGGTCGCTCGGCAGGGCGGCGACTTCTTCCAACGCCTTCTTGATCTTCTCGACGTTCTTGGCGTCTTCCTTCTTGTCGAGCTTCTCAGCGAGAGCGTGGCCGTAGGCATTCCGCTCCTTCTTGCTGGTGCCGACATGGCAGACGTTGCACTTGGCCTCCTCGACTTCGGCGACAAGCGCCTTCTCGGCGGGATCGGCACTCTCCGGCTTCACGTAGACCGCCTTGAACTCATCAAAGAACTGCTTGATGGCAAAGGCTTCACGGGCCGACCCAACGCACGCCAACACGACGGCCGCTCCGGCGACCACTGCAAACCTGCTGCTCCTGCTGCAAGACATCGCTGCTCTCCAAAGTGACTTCTGCCGCGAAAACGTTCCCACCGGGGAACGTCCCGAAATAACTTGCTTTACTAGACAGATCCGGCCCGTTGCCGTCAAGGAATTATCCGACTATTCCTCGCCCGGCCAGTCACCGATCGTCGGGGTGTGGTTCATCGGCTGCGGCTGGGCGTCAAAGTCGATTTCGAACCGTTCCCCGGCTCCATCGATCCGCCGCCACACTCCGCTGCCCTCGTACCGGCTGGCCGCATCGATCCAGACAATGGCCGATCGGTAGGCCTCGGGATCGCCAACCCCCGACTGTTCCAGGAGCGGCCGTCCCTCGGGCACCACGAACAGGCACTCCTTGGCAAACGCCTGCAGTCGCGGTCCGAATGGCAGGGCGGAAGAATCGAGCAGGCAGGCAAACCCATCGCGACAGGCAAAGTTTCCGTCCTCGAGGGTCATGCGGATCAGAGCGCCGCTGCCGCCTGTCCGCGGGCCGCCTTCGGCCATCAGGAATCGCCCCGGTGTCACCACCGTGCCCCCCGACCAGATCAGGTCGATCCGACCGCCCCCCTGCGATTCGAGAACTGCGGCACCTCCTTCGACCCGCGAGTCGGTCATGCGAATTTCCTGTCGATCGTCAGCAGTCTGCTCCGACCGCACGCAGACACCGCCGTTGCCTGCCTCACCCGGCAGCAGCAACGTCATCCCCTGGCAGATCAGGGTCGCGGAGCCCTGCAGCGACATGAGCGCCGGCCGGCCCCCGCTGACAGGCAGAAAGGCCGCCCGGAGCGTCAGGCCTTGCAGGTCGAGGGTTCCTGATACGACCGTGCACCATCCGCCCTCACGCGTGAGCGACCCCGCCTCATCACATCGAAGCGTGGGCTCGATCCCTTCAGCGGCGCGAATGGTCAGCTGCTTACCGTCGACGGTGAAAGGCCCGTCATCCCGCGGTTCCGCGCAGGCGACTTCGATGACATCGCCATCCGATGCCTGGCGTACCGCCTCACCCACGGTACCGCAGTCGCCGTCCACCGTCGGTGTGTCGACCACCCGCCAGATTCGTGCTGCCGACTCCATGCCATCGGCCGTCGCCGTGGATGCCACGGCGGATTCCTTCGGCATCGGCTCGACGGCCACGGCTCCAGGCCCCTGGAGCCGTGCCTCACTCACGGCCAGGCGTGTTGTGGTGGCCGTCCGCAGTGCCAATCCGGCGACAACCGCCACCAGTCCGACGAGCGGCACGAGCCAAGGCAGGTGCAGGGCTGCCGGGCGGTTCACCGGTTCGACGACGGTGATCGAGGCCGGCCGGGGGTTGGCGAGTTCGATGCCGAGGTCGTCGGCCATCGTGACAAGGTCGGCCACGAGTTCGGCGGGCCGTTGGTAGCGGTCCTCGGGATTCTTCTCCATCAATCGGCCGAGGATCTGACCAAACCGCTTCGGCACATCGGGCCTGAGCGACTCGATGGCCGGCGGCTGATCCTGCTGGTGTTGCAGGAGCTTCTGCACCATGGTGCCGGCGGCGAACGGGGCCTGGCCCACGAGCATGAAAAACACGGTGCAGCCGAGCGAATAGAGGTCGCTGCGGACGTCGGCCGACCGCGGGTCGCGGGCCTGTTCGGGCGAAATGTAGTCGAACGTGCCGAGCGTCATGCCGCTGACGGTGAGGTCTTGATCGCCGGCCATGTGGTGCAGCCGTGCCAGGCCCATGTCGACAACGCGGGCGCGGCCGGTGGGCGTGATGATGATGTTCGACGGCTTGATGTCGCGGTGCACAACGTCGCGCTCGGAGGCATGCTCGAGTGCGTCGGCTACTTGGATCGTGACGTCGATCGTGCGGGCCAGGTCGAACGGCCCCTCGTTCGTGATGACATCGCGGAGGTTCGTGCCCTCGATGTATTCGAAGACGATGTAGTGCCAGCCGTCGTCTGATCCGACGGCATGCACGCGGCCGATATTTTCGTGGTCGAGGCGGGCGGCCGACTGGGCTTCGTTTCGAAACCGCTTCAGCATTTCGTCGTCGTTGGATTGCTGCCGTGACAGCACCTTGACGGCGACCACCCGGTCGAGGGTGGTGTCGAGAGCGCGGAAGACGGCGCCCATGCCGCCGCCGCCGACGAACTCGTCGAGCCGGTAGGGGCCGAGGGAGTGGCCCTGGAGCAGCCGGCCGATCTCGGCCGTGGCGGCCGACTTCCCGGCGGCGGACGGCCGTCCGGAAATAATGGTGGCGTCGCCCACGGCCACGGAGGCGGTTGGAGGAACATCTACGCGAACGGGGGCCGGCGTGGCGGCAGACACACGGGACGAAGCTTCCATGAGTCCGACCCTAGCAGGCTGCCGCGATGCCGGTCAAATTGACTGCCAGCCTCACACGATCAGTTTCAGGGCGTC
>CANETO010000344.1 GCA_947440895.1 Planctomycetaceae bacterium
CCGGGCAACTCCGGAGGCCCGCTGCTGAACATCAACGGCGAGATGATTGGCGTCAACGTGGCTGTGCGGGCTGGTGCCCAGGGGATTGGCTTTGCGATCCCGGTCGACAGAGTGCTGGAGGTGGTTGCGGCTCTCCTCTCGGTCGAGCGAGTGGATCGTACGTGGCATGGCATCGTGTCTCGCGTCGACGGAGAGCGGGGCGTGATCGTTGAGACCGTCCACAGCCGCAGCCCGGCGGAGAGCGTCGGCGTGAAGGCGGGCGACGTGATCACACAGATCGGCGAGACGCCGGTGGCCCGGCCGCTTGACATCGAGCGAGGCCTGCTCGGCCATCGCGCGGGAGACAGCGTGTCAGTGACCGTGATGCGGGCCGGCGCTGAGGAGAAACTCGACCTGTCGCTCGCCGTGGCCCGGCGTGACACGCTCCCGATCGATGAACGCTGCTGGCAGGACATCGGCCTGCGACTGGAAGCCATGCCAGCAGCTAAGGTTCAGCGTCTGCAGTCGCGGTATCGCGGCGGCCTCCTGGTGAGCGAGGTTCGCGAAGGCGGTCCGGCCAGCGAGCAGGGCATCCGCGAGGGTGACATTCTCGTCGGCCTGCATGTTTGGGAGACGATCATGCCCGACAACATCTCCTACATCCTGGAGAAGGCCGAGGAAGAACACCTGAACCCGATCAAGTTCTACGTGCTCCGCGGCCGGGAGACGCTCTTCGGCCATCTCGTCTCCGACACGATTCGACGGTAGCCGACCGGCGTTCGCGGTTTGAGGATCCGCTGGGGCAGGCCCCGTTCCCGGTCGCCAACGGACGCCCTGACGTTTCCTGATGGATGCTGCCTCTGGGTCGATGTAGAATTTCCATTGAGTCCGGCGGGGGTTCCCTGGCGTTCTCAGAGTCACGCTGGTTGGCTGACACGTGTCACGGCCACGGCTGGGAAAGGATGCGTCGCAGAATCGTGAGAATGCCATGGGTGCGGCCTGTTCTGGCCATCTGCTGCTTCGTGTTTTCTGCCGGACTGGCCGCGGCCGACGGCGACGCCAGTGCGGCCGTTCGGTTCGATCGCGACATTCTGCCGATCCTTGCGGAGAACTGTTTCGCCTGCCACGGGCCTGATGCGGCCAATCGGCAGGCCGATTTGAGGCTCGACACCGCCGAGGATTCCGCCGCCGACCGCGATGGTGTTCGGGCGATCGTGCCGGGCAATCCGCAGGCGAGCGAACTGCTCGCCCGCGTCCATTCCACCGACCCCTCCGTGGTGATGCCGCCGCCCGACACAAACAAACGGCTCACCGACACCGAGAAGGCCCTGCTCGAGCGGTGGATCGCCGCCGGTGCGAATCGGGAGGCCCACTGGGCGTATCGACCGCTCGTGCGTCCGGAGATGCCTGCCGGAGCCGCTGGCGGTCCGGTCGACGCCTTTGTCGACGCGGGCCTTACCGCCGCGGGGCTCACGCCGCTGCCCGCCGCCGATCGCGTCACGCTGGCGCGACGTGTCGCCCTCGATCTCACGGGCCTGGCGCTTGAGCCAGCGGCCGTCGATGCCTTCGTGACCGACCCGTCGCCCGCTGCGTATGAGCGGCTGGTCGACGAATTGCTCGCAAGCCCGCAGCATGCGGAGCGACTGACGGCCTGGTGGCTTGATCTAGTGCGGTATGGCGACAGCGTGGGCTACCACGGCGATCAGGAGATCTCGATGTGGCCCTATCGCGACTGGGTGATCGAAGCGTTCTCCTCGAACATGCCGTTCGATCAGTTCACGCGTGAGCAGCTCGCCGGCGATCTGCTGCCCAATGCCTCACGTCGACAGAAGGTGGCCGCGAGCTTCAACCGGCTCAACCTGATGAGCGCCGAGGGGGGCGGGCAGGACAAGGAATACCATGCGAAGTATGCCGCCGACCGGGTGCGGGCAACCAGCGGTGCCTGGCTGGGCTCCACGCTCGGCTGCGCGGAATGCCACGACCACAAGTTCGACCCCTTCACCACCCGCGACTTCTACGCGTTCTCCGCGTTCTTTGCCGATGTCCAGGAACGGGGCATCTACCACGGGGCCCATGCCAACGGCGTCTGGGGGGAGATGATGCGGCTCCCCACGTCGGCGCAGGCGGCCACGCAGGCCGCGCTCGAGGCGCAGATCGCCGTGCTCACGCCGCTCTACGAGGCCGACACCCCCGAACTGCTCGCTGGCCGCGCGGCCTGGATCGACGCGGAAACGGCCCGCCTAGCCTCGCCTGAAGCAGGAGCCGAGGCGGCGCCGGGCGAGGCCGCGACAAAGGATGAAAAGCCGGTCGCCACGCTGCCCAAGGACGTACAGGAGGCACTGCGCGTGGAGGCAGGCACACGCAGCGGCCAGCAGGTCAAACTGTTGGCCGACCACCACCGCACGCTCTGGCAGCCGCTTGACGAGACACGCAAGAAATTGGCGGAGCGTCGCAAAGAGCTGGAGACCGTGATCGCCGCGCAGCCTTTCATGCCGGCGACGGTGGCCGGGCCGCCACGCACGGTGCGAGTGCTGCCCCGCGGCAACTGGATGGATGATTCGGGCGCCGAAGTGCTGCCCGCTCCACCCGCTTTCCTGCCACGAGAACACGCTCTGCCCGAGCAGCAGCGGCTCACCCGACTCGACCTGGCCCGCTGGCTCACCGGACCGGAGAATCCGCTGGTGGCCCGGGTGATGGCCAACCGTCTGTGGGCGCTCTGCTTTGGTCAGGGTCTGTCCCGACGGCTGGACGATCATGGCGCCCAAGGGGAGCCGCCGAGCCACCCCGAACTGCTCGACTGGCTGGCCTGCGAACTCCGCGACGACGGCTGGGACCTGCGGCGCGTCTTGAAGACGCTGGTGACAAGCGGGGCCTACCAGCGGGCGAGCGCCTCACGTGGAGAGATCGTCGAACGCGATCCGGAGAACCGCTGGCTGGCCCGCCAGAACCGCTACCGGATCGATGCCGAGATGGTCCGCGACACGGCGCTTGCTGCCAGCGGTCTGCTCGTGCGTGAGGTGGGCGGCCCGAGCGTGCGGCCCTATCAACCAGCCGGCTACTGGGACTATCTCAACTTTCCGGCCCGCACCTATCAGGCCGACGTGGGCGGGAAGCTCTATCGCCGCGGGCTCTACGTCCACTGGCAGCGGCAGTATCTCCATCCGGCCATGGTGGTGTTCGATGCCCCCAGCCGCGAGGAATGCACGGCCAAGCGGCCGCGTTCGAGCACGCCGCTACAGGCGTTGGTGCTGCTGAACGACCCAGA
>CANETO010000345.1 GCA_947440895.1 Planctomycetaceae bacterium
GGGCGTTCTACGAGCAGGTGGTCGACTTTGCCCACAAACACCGCATCATCGTGGTGCAGGACGCCGCCCACATCATGCTCTCCTATGACGACGAGCCGCTGTCGTTTCTGTCGGTCGACGGGGCCAAGGATGTCGGCGTCGAGGTGCACTCGATGTCGAAGGGCTTTCACATGATCGGCTGGCGGCTCGGCTGGGTCTGCGGGCACGAGAAAATCGTCCGGGCCTTTGCCGACGTCAAAGATAATTGCGACTCCGGACAGTTCATGGCCATCCAGAAGGCGGGGGCGGCTGCGCTCGACGATCCGGAGATTCCGCGGCGTGTTCGCGAGAAGTATCGCCGTCGTCTGGAGAAACTCGTCGGCGTGCTGCGGGCTGTTGGATTCGAATGCGAAATGCCGGGCGGCACCTACTTCCTCTACACGAAAAGCCCGAAGGGAGCAGGCGACCGTGTCTTTGCCACGGCCCAGGACGCCAGCCAGTTCCTGATCCACGATCTCTCGATCTCGACCGTGCCGTGGGACGACTGCGGCGCCTTCCTCAGGTTCTCGGCGACCTACGAGGCCGACGATGAGTCTGCTGAAGATGACCTGATGGCTGAGACCCATGCCCGACTGTCCCGGGCCCGTCTCAAATTCTGACGGCGTGCTGGTCCGATAATTCCCGACTGTCGCAGTTTCGTGCCCCGCCGTCGCCCCTCTGCGTTCTGGAGTTGACTGCCATGCGCCCGTTTGACTCATGCAGCCCGCTGCTCGTCATCGTCATCGCGATTGGGTCACTCCTTCCAGTTTCCGGCTGCGGTGCAAAAAAGAAGGCCGGGCTCACGATCGAGCAGCGGCGGGAAAAAGCGGAGCAGGAAAAGACACCCGATCGGCAGGCGGCGGCGCTTGTGAAGGTGGCCAGAACGCAGTTCGCGGCCAATGACGAGGCCGGCGCGAAGGAGACCGCCGGCAAGGCCCTGGAGAAACTCCAGGGGGAGGGCGATGCCACCGTCTTCGCACTCCGGCTGGTGGAGGTGGCGGGCTTCCTCGCGGAGATCGGCGAACGGAAGCCGGCTCGCGAGGCCCTCGGCAAGGCCTGTGTCCTCGCCGACTCGATCGCAGACCCGGTCCGCAAGGCCACACTCTTGGCCGAAGCGGGGACTATCTTCAAGGCCAACACCGATTCCAAGGAGGCCAAGGAGACGCTCCAGAAGGCGGCCGATGTGGCCGGCAGTGTCGAGGAACGCTTCCGCGCCGAGGCCCTTGCCGCAGTGGCCCTGGGCTACACCAATAGCGGCATGGCTGATGCAGCCAGCACCATTGTCGACGCGTTGCTGGAGGCCGCGAAGACTCTCGACGAGCCACGCGCCAAGGCTGAGGCCCTCGCTGCGGCGGCAGGCGTGCAGGCACAGACCGGCAAGAAAAAGGAGGCGGCCCAACTCCTCGCCGACGCGGAAGCGGCGGCCAGGAGCGTCGACCGCGCGGAGAGCCGGGCCTACGCGATTCTCGCCGTGGCGATGGCCACCAGTGGCACCGGCGACACGAAGCAGGCACTGTCCTTGCTCAAGGAGGCCGACAAGGCAGCCGACAAGGTGCCCGAGCCAGCCTCACAGAAGAAGATCGTCGACAAGGTCCGGTCGGCGATGGCTACCCTCGAGAAGTCGCTGAAGAAGTAGCGGTTTATTTCTTACCGGCTGACACGACTTTCAGGGCCTCGAGGGCCAACTTCCTCGCCTCCGCGTGGTCCACGATCGGCTCAGGGTAGTCGCGGCCGAGCCCGGCCCACTGCTTCACATAGGCCTGATCGGGGTCGAACTTTTCGGCCTGGCTCGTGGGATTGAAGATCCGGAAATAGGGGGCCGCGTCGGCGCCACAGCCGGCCGCCCACTGCCAGCCGAGCGTGTTGGCGGCGAGATCGGCGTCGACGAGCGTGTCCCAGAACCACCTCGCCCCCTCCAGCCAGCTCACTCGCAGATCCTTGACGAGGAAGCTCGCCACGATCATTCGTACCCGGTTGTGCATCCAACCGGTGGCCCAGAGCTGTCGCATGCCGGCATCAACGATCGGGTAGCCGGTCCGCCCCCGCTGCCAGGCACGGAGGCCCACCGGGTCGTTCGCCCAAGGAAATCTGGCGTAGTCGGCACGGAGCGGGGCGTCGGTCGTGTGCGGAAAGTGGTAGAGCAGGTGATTGGCAAATTCTCGCCAGCCCAACTCCCGCAAAAACACTTCCGGGCTGCCGGTGATCCTGGCTGCAGCCGTGCCTCCGAGGGACTCGCGGACGGCATGCCAGACCCGCCGCGGCGAGATCTCACCGAAGTGCAGGTGGGCGCTCAGGCTGCTGGTGCCTTCGTGGTCGGGCCGGTCACGCTCCGTACCGTAGCCGGCGATGCCCCGGGCAAGGAACGTCTTCAGTCGCTGCCGGGCCCCCTCCTCGCCAGGCGTCCATGTCGCCTGCATCGTGCCAGACCAGTCGATCGCCGGCAGCAGTCCGAGCGAGTCGATGGAAAGGGGTCTTTTCCCTGCCTTCCCCGTGACCCCGGCAGCGAGAATCTTTCGTGGGACCGTCACCGGTTCGGCCGGTTCTTCGCGAGCCAACAGCGACCGCCAGAAGGGCGTGAACACCTGATACGGCTTGCCCTCCTTCGTGGCGACGTGCACCGGTTCGAAGAGTAGGCTGCCGTTGAAGCTCTCGGCCACAAGGCCGTCGTCTGCGAGCGACTTCTTGATCACCGTATCGCGACGGATCACGGCCGGCTCATACCGCCGGTTCCAGACGACGTGTGTCGCTGCAAACTCTCTGGCGAGTGCTCGCAGGGTGTCGAGCGATGGCCCGCGACGGATCACAAGGGGCGTGCCCATCTTCTCAAGCGAGGCGGCGAGTTTCTGGAGCGAATGATGCAGCCACCAGCGCGACGCCGCCCCCGGCTCCCAAGGCGTCTCCTCCTCGGGAGCCCAGATGAAGACCGGCACGACCGCACCGCGGGCCGCGGCGGAGACCAGAGCCGGATTGTCATCCAGCCGTAGATCGTGACGAAACCAGACGAGCGTGACGGAGGCCATCAGGACAGAATCCCCTTCACCACCTGGCCGTGCACATCGGTGAGTCTGAAGTCGCGGCCCTGGAAGCGGTAGGTGAGCTTCGTGTGGTCGAAGCCGAGCAGGTGCAGGATCGTGGCCTGCAAATCATGGACATGCACCGGGTCGCGGGCCACCTTAAAGCCAAGGTCGTCGCTCGCGCCGTAGGTCAGACCTCCCTTCA
>CANETO010000346.1 GCA_947440895.1 Planctomycetaceae bacterium
CCGACGCATTGCAGGGTCTGCTTGAATCCGCCAACTGCCATGGCCGGCTCACCGGGCAGGGGCTGATCGTCGGCCCGACGTGGAAGCAGGTCTGCGTGCCGATTCAGACGCGGTCACTGCCCGTCGATGCCGCCGCCATCGAGTCGATCGTGGCGGCATGCCCCAAGGACGACAAACGCATTTCCCGCAGGCAGGCCCGGGGTGGTTTCGGTCTGCCAGTTTCGGTGCGACTCGCCCAGGGCGCCGAGGGGAGCGTGTCCCGGGATTTTGCGCCGACGCGTCAGGCGATTGCCGCGACCGCAGTACTGCGGTTCCAGATGCCGGGCGACGAAAACGCCCTGCAAAAGTTCGCAGGCCCACTCGCCCGCGACCATGCTCCAGCCATCCTTGATCTGGTCAATCCCTTGGATGTCGCGGCGGTTCACATCGGTCCTGCACGGCCGCTGCTGGCCGCCGATCTCACGGTGCCTCTGCTCGACATGCTCGAGAGCCTGCCGCAGACCAATGCCATACAGGGGTTCATTCAACCGTTCGGCGCAGGCGACACGCAGCCGCGACTTGAATTCCTTCAGCCGCACCAGCGCGGCAAGATTCCCGTCGTGTTCATCCACGGCCTGGCCAGTGACGAAGGCACGTGGTTTGACATGATCAACGAACTGCGTGCCTGGCCGACCTTTTACCAGCGGTTCGAGCCTTGGCTCTACCACTACCCGACCGGCGCCTCATTCCTGCAGTCAGCGGCGGTGCTGCGGAAAGAACTCGCCTCCGCCGTGCAGCGGCTCGATCCGCAGGGGACCGACCCGGCGCTCACCTCGCTGGTGCTCGTCGGCCACAGCATGGGTGGGCTGCACGCGAAGCTGCAGGTTGTGGAGCCCGGTACCGCAGTGTGGGATTCAATCGCCTGTCGTCCATTCGAGGAGATCCGAATGCGGCCGGAACTCCGTCGCCAGGTGGCACCGGCCTACTTCTTCCATCCCCTGCCATTCGTCAAGCGGGTGGTTTTCATCGCCACGCCTCACGGCGGGTCGGCGCTGGCGTCACTCGGGGTCGGTCGCGTGGCGTCGCTCACGGTGCAGCAGCCGCCTGAGATGAAAGCGATCCACGACGAGATCGTTCTTGCCAACCCAGATTCCTTTCGGCCGGACTACGAACGTAGCCTGCCGACAACGGTCGACGTGCTCGAGCCCGACTCCATGATCCTGCAGACGCTTCGCGAGTTGCGGGTGCCCTGCTGGGTGACGACACACAGCATCATCGGGAATGCCCACCAGTCTCCCATTGGCGATGGCGGCGACTGCATCGTGCCGGTGTCGAGCGCCCGGCTACCGGGCGTGGTGAGTGAGGTCACGGTGCCGGCCAAGCACACGCAGGTGCATCATCATCCGCAGACGATCGCCGAACTGGAGCGGATTCTCATCCAGCATCTGCGGGAGACCGGGCTGTAGGCTATTGGCCGAAGGGGGGCAACTCTGAGGCCTTCGCCGCAAGCATGACGGCCGCCGTCGGCAGCAGCACGTTGGTGCCGGACGCGGCCGATTGGCGGGAACGCAGCCAGAGTTCGTGGAGTGTGACCGCGCCAAACGTCAGCGAGGAATAGACGAAATAGGTCCAGTGAAGGGCGAAAGAAGCGACGGCGAATCCGACGCCACGTTTCCGAGCGCACAGACCGTAGAACCCGCTGTTCAGGGTGACCACGACCAGCCCGCAGGCCAGCGCCGCCCACAGGGCTACCGGCATGAACACCGCGACGGCCAGGCAGGCCGCCAGGAGCACCGAGCAGATGCCGCTGAGTCGCCCTCGCCAGTCGAGGTTGAGCGTGGCAGGCAGTTCGCGGCTATTCATGATGAGGCGGGTCCAAGGCGTGGCCCGGTGCACGATGTCGGTCACCACCATCGAGGCGAGCGTCCATTGCTTGAGGTGCTTGCACCGCACTTCAGGCGCGAGCAGAATCTTGCCGCCATTGGCGGCGACCCGCATGCCCAGCTCGATATCCTCCACGCTCGGATAGGCGTACTTCTCGTCAAATCCGCCGACATCGAGGAATGCAGTCGTCCGCATGGCCCCGCAGCCTGACCAGAACGTGCCGGCGGTGCCGGGATTGGAAACGTGGGTGTGGTGGTGCAGCAGATTCCGAAAGGTGCTGGCCAGGCCAACGGCTGCTGGTTCGTCGTCATAGGCGCCGAAGAGGCCGACAAGATCCGGGTCGGCCGCGAACGCTGCGTGAACGCGGTCAATGGTATCGGCAGCGAGTTCCACATCGGCATCGACGAAGAACAGGATCTCGCCCCGGGCCGACTCCGCGGCAAGGTTGCGGGCAACCGCCGGACCGGAACGGGTGCCGGTCTTCACGATCTTGACATCGGGGCGGGCGAGCCACGCGGGGGTCGGAGGGGGTGAACCGTCAAATACAAAGACGACCTCCGCATTCGCGGTCGTCTCGTCGAGCAGCGACAATACCCGCCGCGCACACCGCTCAAACGTGCCCGACCAGAAGATCGTGGGCATGATCACGGAGAGATCGATCTGCCTCGCATTCTGAGCGGCCGCGAGCCGTTTTCGCGGCGATTCCTCGACCTGACGACGCTGCAATCCCTGCTCGCTGTCGTGGGCTGTCATTTCATCCATGCGTGATCGCTCTTCGAGGGTCGGCAACGGTGATTCCTGTCACCATCGTCGCGGTATGCGACGGTGGTCGCGGGTGTCCGCGTACTGGTCGGCCGAGTTTAGATAAACCTTTCTGATTGTCCAAGGAAAAAAATAGGAATTCGCAGCCGCGCGCACGAATCAGGAATTTCGCGCACGAACCGGCGCATGCGAGGTCATTTTGGCAGCCCAGCCCCTGCCGTGGAGGGGGTCTCGCTGGAGGCCAGGGCTGGGTCAGGGGCCCTGTGACCGAAGATCGAAGTCGAGGTCATTCGTTCCGGTGACGACCTTGGCCTCGAGTTCTGTCTCCAAATGGTAGCGTGGCGGCAGGGCTTCCCGGCCGCCGTTTTCCTCGCAAGCCGTGGTGATTCGAACCGTGTGACGGTCGACATTAGCGCCGCGAATCTCCCGCAGGTAGAGGAGTTCGTACTGGCCCCAGGCATCGGTGATCCCCTGGGAGGTGCGGCCAGCGCCTGCGGGGGTGAACAGCACGGTGGCGTCGGCGAGGGCCGCGCCGTCGAGCGTGACGGTGCCGCTGACACGGCCCAGCGACGGCTGCTGCGACCGCCCGCAGCCGAGCATGGTGAGGGCG
>CANETO010000347.1 GCA_947440895.1 Planctomycetaceae bacterium
CGGTGCCATACCCTGTCGACGACATGGCCAGCAGGCAGGCCACACTGAGGCTGAATCGGCGGACCGGGAATCCAGACAAGGTGCTCACTCCAGCATCATGACGAAAACGCCGCTGGCACGGCCAGAGCAATCGGCACCCTCGTCGGCAGGACACTGCTCTGGGTACCATGGATGAGAAGAAAGTGCTTCCCTTGAAATGCATCAGGCTCGATTACGGCGCCGACGATCCACTCCTGCTGGAGGTGGATGACGACGCGCTCGCCGCTGACTGTCGCGGTCCGGAGGGAGTCGTCGGCGAGGCCGCGGCGGAGTTGGTTGCGGGGGCGCTGACGGCGCCGGCGGCCGGCCCACCGCTGGAGTCCCATGTGGTACCTGGCGACCGGGTGGCGATCGGGCTCTCCGGCGATGTGCCGCAGGCGGCAGCGATCATCAAGGCGATATCCCAAAGGCTCGTCGCCGCCGGGATCGAACCAGCTGATATCGCCCTGCTGCAGGCCCCACCACTCGATGGCACGGCGTCGCCTCTCGAAGGGGCTTCAGCGGGTGTCGTGGCGACTGAATTCGATCCGACGGTCGAACCCCAGACCTCCTACATGGCAGCGGACGAGGCCGGCCGGGCGATCCATCTGGCCCGTGGACTCGTGGACGCTGACGTGGTCGTGAGTATTGGCCAATGGGGCTGGGATGCCGCGTGTGGCGGCGGTTCGTTCGAGGGAGAACTCTGGCCGACGTTCTCCCGGCGAACGTGCCGACAGGAACTCGTGCGGTCGCTGGCCACACGGGGCCGTCGGGCGGTCGACGCCTGGAAGGTGAGCAATCAGGAGGCTACCTGGCAGTTGGGCGTCTGTGCCAACCTGCGGATCGTCGGCGGCCGGGGTGACACGGTCGCCGCGGCAGCCTTTGGCCTGCCCGATGCCGCGGCGAGGCGGGCCCGGAAGTTTGCTGCTGGCTGGAGGCCCGAGGTCCGTCGAACAGCCCTCCTGACGATCGCCTCGCTCTCGAATCCCCGGGGTGGTCTTGCCACGCTCCTGCGGTCCGTGGCCGCAGCAGCGCGTGTGACACACCCCGGTGGCACGATCTGCGTCGCCAGCCGGTTGGCGGAGCGTCCGGGGGTGATCTTCTCGCGGTGGCGAGAGGGTGCGCCGATCGACGGGCTCGTCCGCGAGGCAGTCCGTACGGGCGACCAGTCGTTGATCAGCGATGCGTTTCAGACACGGTTCTTCGCCCGCGCCCTCGGGGATCGGCGGCTCGTGCTCCTCTCCGATCTGGACGAGGCGACGGTCGAGGAATTAGAGCTTGGCTTCGCCGCGACCCCTGAAGTGGTCGAACGGCTGGCCCACCGCGCAGAGAGCGTCGTCGTGCTGCACGAGGCTGACCGGATGCTGCCACGAGTGGTGTGAGTGCCGAACCGATCAGGGCACGGCGCGGTGCAAAAACGCATCGCGGCCGAGCGGTCCCCAGTGGCGTGAGTCGCGACTACCCGAGGGAAAGTCGCCGAGCACGAATGCCTGATCAGTGCCCAGCCGCCATTCGACCACGCCATCGGCGGCCGGGCGATGGAGAATGTCCCGCCACACGGCCACCCGTTCGATCATGGCATCGGCAGCGCCGCGGTCCACCGGAACTCCAGCCGCTGTCATGCCGAGGCTGAGCGTGGGCAGTGGGCCGTCGGTGTCATCCGCGTCGGCCGTGGATGGCATCCAAGGTCGGGCGACATCCCATGCACTAGGCGGCTGCGACGGGAGCATGGAGCGACTCTCTTCCCTTTGGCCGTTGTCGCCCGCGATCGGCCATGCCACGCCGACCACGTGGCCGTCGAGTCGGCCGGCGACCACGGCGTAGCGACCGCTCGCCGTCAGCCGCCACGGTATGACGAAGCCGCCGACACCGATCCGCACATGGATCGGCTCCTTGGGAGACGGCGTGGTTGGCACTCGAATCACCGCTGTGAGGCCGACGTCGCGCACCGGCACGAGCAGTCGCCGCTCCGAAGGAGCGAAGGCTGCGTCATCGAGCACACTCGACATCGAAACGGTTCGCTGCCACCGGCGGTCGGCATCGTCGTCTTGTGCCGAACAGATCGTTGCCTCGGGCACAGGCGATGCCATCTCGGCGAGCACAGATGGCGGCGTGAGAACGGTCTGCCCTCCGATCGCCAGATCGCCGTCCCGGATGGAGACCGTTTCGCCAGGAAGACCGACGACGCGTTTGATGGCGGACGTGCCGTCCGGCAACGCGAGAATCCAGCGTTCGTGCCGCCGCGGCTGACGGAGCCGGTCGAGTGACGGAAACCAGCCGGTCTCAACGAGATCGTCGGGAAGGAGCCCGGGCGCCATCGACAGACCGTCCACCTCGTACCGCTTTGGCGGTGCGAAAACCGACGCGCAGCAGACGATGGCGACGGTGACCGCCGCCACGATCACCCCACGGTGACCCACTGGTGGCTCTTGGCGCTGGCCAGCACCGCGTCGCAGACCTTCTGGGTTTCGAGCGCATCCCGGAAGGTCGGATGGGCAGGCTGCTTCTTCGCGTAGGCCTCGAGGAAGTCGGCCACCTGATGGACGAAGCTGTGCTCATAGCCGATCGCCAGGCCGGGCACCCACCACTTATCCATGTAGGGATGATCGCTGTCGGTCACATGAATGCTCTTCCAGCCCCGCATCGGACCCTCGTCCTTATAGTCAAATACCTGCAGCCGGTGGAGATCGTGGAGATCCCACTTCAGGCTCATGTTCTCGCCATTGATCTCGAACGTGTAGAGGGCCTTGTGGCCGCGGGCATAGCGGGTGCTCTCGAAGAGCCCCAGCGACCCGTTTTTGAAGTGGCAGAGGAAGGAGCAGGCGTCGTCGATCCCGACCTTTTCCATCTTGCCGGTGAGCTGGTGCTTCCGCTCCTTGACGAACGTCTCGGTCATCGCCGTGACGTCGGAAACCTGTCCGTTGAGCCAGAGGGCCGTGTCGATGCAATGGGCCAAGAGGTCGCCTGTGACGCCTGAGCCGGCGGCCGCGGCGTCGAGCCGCCAGAGGGCCGCGCCCCCCTGAGGCAGGTCGGCGTTGATCGTCCAGTCCTGGAGAAAATTGGCGCGGTAGTGGAAGATCCGGCCAAGTTTGCCGCTGTCGATGATGTTCTTTGCAAACGTGACTGCCGGGATGCGGCGGTAGTTGTACCAGACCATGTTCGGCACGCCGGCCTTCTCGATGGCGGCGCACATCTTCTCTCCCTCGGCCACGTCC
>CANETO010000348.1 GCA_947440895.1 Planctomycetaceae bacterium
GGATGCATCCAGGTCCGGGAACGGCGATGCCTCTGGCACCGCAAAAGCAGACGATAGTGAGGCGGGCGGTCGCCGACGCCGCCGACGCCGAAGGGGCGAAGGCCGAGGCAGCGCCAGTGGCACCTCGGCATCTCCCGTCGAAGGAGGCCGCGAGGGCTCCTCGGGCAGGCGTTCGAGCCGTTCCACAGAGGGTGGCGGCCAACGCCGTGGCCGCAGCAACCGGCGGAGCGGTGGGGAGGAACGCCGTTCCGCATCGACCTTTGATCGCGGTCGTCGCGATGAGTTCGCACCGGTGGCTAACGGACGGGAAGAGGACGATGAGGGCCTCGAGTTTCTCGGCATCGAGGATGCCAGCCACGATGGCCACGCCCGCGACGAGCGTCACCCTGCCGACGATGATGACAGCATCATCGAGAGCGGTCTCAGTGACGTGCTTGACGTACCCAGCTGGGTAGAAGCGATCGGGATTGTCATTGCCGGTAATCTCGATGCACGCAGCCGTTCGCCCCGGAGTGGAGATGGTGGCAGCCGTGGAGGAGAACCACGGGGAGACTCCTCGGCACGCAGTGGCTCTTCGGAAAGGCCCCGGGAATCCCGCCGAGGCGGCCGCTCGGGCGACCAGCGATAAGCAGACGGTGAGTGATTTCCGCGACCACGCCAATCCGGAAAAACCCAACGGCCCGGTGTCCCCGGACTTCCGTCCGGGGCTTTTTGAAGCCGCCGCTACCAACGCCTATTTGAGCGAAATCGTTCGCGCCAGCGGCCGCAGGATCTGATCGACCACGCAGGTGTCCACCACCTCGCGAGCCAGCGTGGCAAGTCGGTCCATTGCCTCCACGTAGGTGGTGCCGGGCTCGAGGCTCCCGTACTGCCGAGCCGTGACGTACACGCTCAACTGCTCTTCGGCAAAGTCGCCCGTGCGGACCTGGAATGCGTTGGTCCTCGACTCGGTGCTGACGCGGACCTGCACCCGGCAGTCTTCATCGAGGGAGATCGTGAGAGACGGCTCGTAATTGATGACCCGGCCACCGGGTAGTTCGCAGGTCCGGTCGAAGGCCGGCCCCACGCCGAGGGCCTCCGCCAGGAGGGCATTGTGGTTGCCGCGGAAGGCGAAATCGAACCCAAACAGCAGGTCGAGCGCCTCGCAATCGAGCGGGCTGATCGACAGAAATGCCGGGGCGAGATCGAGCACCAGACGATGCTGGTCCAGCACGGCATCGAGCGATGGCGGGTTCACGTGCCCCGAACAGAGCCGCTTGGTTTCGACCGCCGCCCAGCGGTACCGACCCTGTTCCTTGTCCTCCTCCAACACGAAATCCCGCTTATCCCGGCAGTAGAACTTCCGCATGGTCGGAAAACGCTTCTGCACCCGTTCGAAGAAGTGCAGGATCGTCTCCCGCTGTCCAGGAAGATCCATCTCCGTGGCCAGATTCATGTTGACGTAGAAATCGTCGGCGAGCGACGCATACTGCGTCATACGTGTGCACTCCGGAGGGGAAATCGGCGCGGAACAAGAGTATACGAGTGGTCAGCAGGGGGTGTCAAAAGAGGGGCATGCCGACCGTCTCAGGCGTCATCCGCTGGATTCACGGCGTACAAACCGGCATACTCTGACAAAGAGGGATTGTGGGTCCGCAGCACTTGGAGCTCGCGTTCTCGGCAACGCTGGTCATCATGCCACCGCAGCAGGAAGCCTCGCGCATCCCGGACGATCAGATCTCGATCGAGAAACGTGGCGACGGGACGATCGTCGTCAGGGTGCGGTCGGAAGGACCGGAGGAATCGCGGCTGCCTGATGCCGTGTTTTCCTTCCGCAACGGCGATCCTCAATACGCCTACTGGCTGTCCCGACTCGCCGCGATGAGCCGGCCCACCTGAATGTCGCCCGTGATTGGCGGACGCGTCAGCCCCCCTGAGGATCGAGTGATGGGATACGTCACGAGTGCTGGGATCACATGCCTCTCAACGCGGCCCCCGCTCGGAGCGAGGCTGTCTGGCCTGTTTCTGACCGGTGTGCTCCTGCTGCCTCTGGCGTTCCCGATGCCCGGCATGGGGGCGGAGGAAGGCGATCGCATTGCTGTCAGCCTTGCTGTGCCGGACCACAATGATCCGCCCGTGGTCCGCTTCGCGGTGGCACAGCTGCAAAAACACCTCGCCGGCGAGGGGGCCACGTCTTCCATTGTCGATGAGCCCACGACGCCGGCTCGCGGCCGCATCGAGATGATCATTGACCCCGCCGCGGTCCATCCACCGTCGGTAGCGGTGCCGGAGAGTTTTCGGCTCATCGCCGCCGCGGACGGTTCGCTGAAGATGATCGCCGCGGATGGTCCGGCATTGCTGTGGGCCGTGCGTGATTTTCAGCACTACTACTGCACGGACTGGCTCGAGCATCTGCGGGACGGAACGCCCATGGAGCTGAATATCTTCTCCGCGCCCACCATTCAAACCCGCGGCTTCTGGACGTGGCTCTATGGGTGCAAGGACGTCTTTGCCTACATCGACCGTGCCAGCGACTGGAAACTGAACCACATCATTTTCTGGAACCTCGGCGTGCCGATGAATGCAGACCGGATCAACGAATACGCCCACGAGCGTGGCGTCAAAATCTGGTGGGGCTTCAGCTTCGGCTGGACGGCCGGCGATTTTCGAGATGCGTCGCCGGCCCTGGCGGCCCGATTGCAGGCCATTTATGAATCCCAAAAAGCGAAAATCGGCCCGACGTTGGCCAACCTGTGCCCGCAGGAACCTGAGACACCGGAGGCGCTGAAGGATTTCGTTCTCGACGTCTACGAAAACCAGTATGCCTGGATTCCGGACATTGACGGCATCTACTTTCAGACCGCCACCGAGGCGATCTGTCCGTGCGATCGCTGCAAGCAGGTCCCAATCGGTGAGAGCGTCATGCAGACGGTCTTGCCGATCATCGAGGAACTGCATCGGCGTCACCCGACCCTGAAGATCTCGGCAGGCATGCACAACAAGGGAGAACAGTTTGCCGCGCTCCGCCGCCTGCCCAACTACGTGAACATCTGCTGGGAGGCGGGAACGACCTGGGCCCCCACCGTCGAAGACTTCAAGACGCAGATGACCTACCGCGGGGCCGAGGAAGATTTCTCGGGGATTTACCGAATCACCATGAACTGCGGGATGGACGTGCTCGGACAGACCTACGGTGGCGAAAAGGACCGCGTCTGGCTGAACCGCGTCGATCAACTCTGGAA
>CANETO010000349.1 GCA_947440895.1 Planctomycetaceae bacterium
AAGCGGACGCCGTGGGTCGAGGCCACGACCGACGACTACGACTTCGATGGTCGGACGGAAGTCCGCCTCTCCAGCGACGGCCTCGATGCCTGGATCGCACCGGCCCGCGGCGGCATGCTCTACGAACTCGATCTCCGCGATCAGCAGCACAACCTCCTCGCCACACTCGACCGTCGTCCCGAGGCCTACCACGCGCAGGTGCTGGCCGGGCCGGGCAACGCCCGCAGCGTGGTTGATGCCTCGCAGGTGGCCAAGTTCAAGCAGGAAGGGCTTGAGCGGCTCGTCCGCTACGACGCGTCGCGGCGGAAGAGCCTTGTCGACCACTTCTGGGACTGCGATGTCGCGGCCGGACAGATCGTCGAGGGACAGTCGCTCGAACGTGGCGACTTCGCGGCCGGCGACTACGAGGCGAGCATCCGCCGCAATCCGGGACGGATTCAGGTGCTCCTGTCCCGAGCCGGCAATGCCTGGGGCATCCCGTTCACACTCTCGAAGGCGGTCACCCTGGAGGCCGGCTCGCGGACGCTTGAGATCGCCTACAAGCTCGAGGGGCTGCCCCGCGACTTCCGTCAGCATCTGGCGGTCGAGTTCAACTTCGCCGGCATGCCCGACCGGGCCGAGGGCCGGTTTTTCTACGATGACGCGCGGCGGAATCTCGGCGACCTTGGTTCGGCGCTCGACCTGACCGAGGTGCGTTCGCTTGGGCTCGTGGATGACTGGCTGGGCATCGACGCCCGGCTGGCCTTTGCCGAGCCGAGCAACGGCCGCGCCGCGGGCGTCTGGACGTTCCCGATCCAATCGGTGAGCCAGTCAGAGGGCGGATTTGAACTGGTGCACCAGTCGGTGGTGGTGATGCCACACTGGATCGTCACGCCTGATGCCAACGGTGTCTGGAAGGTGGCGATGCGGCTCTCGATCAACAACCTGAAGGCGGCTGTGGTCCCGCCGCCGCACGTGGCGACGAGTGGGATCGTCTCGGCGGCCCGCTGACAGCGACGGCGTGCTGCAGGTTAGCGCTCCCGGAGCCGCTGTGCCGACTCGCCCGGCGTCATCGTGGTGATGTGGCAGCCGGCGCCCAGCTCAAAGCCGGCCAGGCCATTGATCCTGGGCAGGATCTCCAGATGCCAGTGCCAGTTGACGGGAATCGCGGCGTGGCTGCCAGCGTGTGCATGGGGCAGTTGGTGGAGCCACCAGTTGTAACTCGCGCCTGGCAGGATGCTGTCGAGCCGGGCAATGAGCGACTGCGTGAGATCCGCCACGCCCGCCACGCGGTCGCGGTTTGTTGCATGGAACGAGCCTTCGGCCAGACGCGGCAGGATCCAGGTCTCAAAAGGCTGCCGCGGGGCAGGGGGCACCAGAGCCACCAGATCGCCCGCCTCGGCCACGATGCGATCCTCGGCTTTGGCCAGCCGCAGCAGGTCGCCGAAGGGATCGACTGCGCACGCCGCGGCTGCCAGTTCGGCTACCACCAGCGGCGGCACGAAGTCGAGGCCAACCAACTGACTGTGCACGTGTTCGAGTGATGCGCCCGCCTTGGCTCCAGAATTTTTGAAGACCGTGGCCCAGGCGATGTCGTCGCGAGCGGCCAGCATCGCCAGCCGCTGCCGGCAGAGTTCCCAGACTTCCCGCCAGTCGGTGGGAGCGATGTCGAGGATGCTCCGCACGTGCGCCGGCGACTCGATCACGACGTCGTGCACGCCGTGGGCGGGCCGAGGCCTTCCGGCCAGCACGCCAGCTTCCGGCGGCGGCGCGATCCCGTCGATGGCAATCGGAAACCGGTTGGGCACGATCCGGGCCCGCCAGGGCTCTGCAGGGGAGAGGGGGGCCCGCAGGATGGCAGGGGGAGTGAGCGACTCGTTGCCGGCGCAGAAGGGGCAGCGGACCGCTGCGCCCTCCAATTCGTTGGGCCGTTCGGCGCGGCCGGGGGCCACGACCACCGTTCGGGCCGTAAGCGGATCATGGTGGAGGGACGGCGGTTGGTGTGATGAATGCACGGGATCTGTTGAACGCATCGATGGAACGCATCGTTCAGTTGAACGGCTGGATCAGGGCCCGTACACTCAGCGGCTCTTCCCTGGAGAACCTTACCATGCTCACCGTCGGCGACGCGTTTCCACACTACTCCGCCCAGGCCTGTGTCGGCACTGGCAAGGACGATGTCAAACTCCTCACCCAGGCCGACTACGCCGGCCGCTGGGTCGTCTACTTCTTCTATCCGAAGGACTTCACCTTCGTCTGCCCGACGGAGATCGCTGAGTTCAACAAGCAGGTGAAGGCATTTGGCGACCGCGACACGAGCGTCGTGGGTGGCAGCACCGACAACGAATATTCCCATCTTGCCTGGCGGCGAGCCCATCCCGACCTGGCCGATCTGAAGTTCCCACTGATCGCCGCCCAGAAACTGGCCGTTGAATTAGGGATTCTGGAAAAGTCCGAGGGCTACTGCCTGCGGGCCACCTTCATCGTCGATCCCAATGGCGTGATCCAGTGGGTCGACGTGAACCAGGGCCGCGTGGGCCGGAACGTCGCCGAGGTGATGCGGGTGCTCGACGCCCTGCAGAGCGACGAACTCTGCCCCTGCAATTGGAAGAAGGGCGATCCCTACGTAAAGGCGGGCTAGTCTCCATGATCCCGACGCCCCTGCGAAGGCGAACCTCCGGGGGCCGGACCTGGTCGCGGAAATTCGCCGATGCCTTTCGGGGCCTCGCCCGGGCCGTCAGAACCCAGTCGAGCTTTGCCGTGCATCTCGGCATGGCGGGGGCCGTCGTGGCTGGCGGAGCTTTGTTCCGCGTGACGGCCGTGGAATGGTGCCTGCTTGTTTTCGCGATCGGCCTGGTGCTCATGGCGGAAATTTTCAATACGGCGATCGAGTCGCTGGCTCGCGCACCCGGGAGTCGCCGTCATCCCCGGTTCCGTGACGCCCTCGACATGGCAAGCGCCGCGGTCTTGCTCGCGGCGATCACGGCCGCAGTGATCGGCGTGATCGTGTTTGGCCCGCGGATGCTCGCGGTGATATGAATCCGTGACCCGTAGTCTGCCCTTGACGGTTTTCGCAGGATTCCCCTAGTTTTTCGCTGCTACATGCGGGACTACTCCCGGGTGTGTCGTCGATCCTGTACGTCGACGTCGTTGTACGTTACGCGGAGACCATTGAAATGCTGGGCAAACTGTTGGCTGAGGCGATTGGCACCTTCTGGCTGGTTCTCGGAGGCTGC
>CANETO010000350.1 GCA_947440895.1 Planctomycetaceae bacterium
CTTGGCCGTATCCTCGGGTTCTCGATCGTTGGTGCCACGCTGCTGGCGATCATGGGGCTGATTGGCTGGGCGTTCGTCGTGCGAAGTGTAAGCCACGGCCATGCCGCGGCCGTCGAGGATGGAGTTGAAATCAAAGACGTCGGAGGTGCCGTCACGGGCTTTGAGGGCCGCACGAGCCTCGATCGTGGGCATCGCCACCGGTTTGATCTCGACACCAACGGCAACGGCTGGACAGACACCGTTCAGGGGCATCGGCATGCCGTGCAGCGTTCGGCTGCTGGCGGATACACAGTCGGAGCGGCCGAGGGACTGCTCGAGGCCCGCCGCCCCCAGCGAGGGACGCTACGCTTTCTCGATCGTGATGGCCGGCCCAGTCTGAGGGGAGTGAATGTCGGTTCCGAGTGGAACTATCGGCAGTACATCGAGGGTGGCACCCTAGGGGCCGCCATTTGGAAGTTCGAGGGGCTTTCCGAAACACAGTATCCGGACGGGCTGCCGCTGGAGATGATCGTGCGGGTGTTCCGGACCTATAAGGGCGTGATCGACAAGGGGATCAAGGGGAGTGTGCGGGTTCGGAATCCTGTCAGCGGGCTGCAGAGTGACCCCGTCTATTTCACGGCCCGGGAATTCACGATCGATTCGCTGCTGCTGCCTCGCAAGCTGGCCTCGACCTCCAAAGACGGCGGCACCCAGCAGGTCGACCTGTTCCAGGACATCGTCGCCGACGGGCAGGTGGAGGTGATCCTGCAATGCCTGGAGCCGGCCCAGTATTACGGCGTGGCGCAGTCCGACTTTTACCTACGGGCTGGCAACGGCTCGTTTGCCCTCAACTACGCCAAGAGTTGCCTGGGGATTCTCTTCTCGATGCTTCTGGTGACCGCGATGGGGGTGATGTTCAGCACGTTCCTGGGGGGGCCGTTGGCACTGTTTGCCACGTTGTCGCTGGTGATGGTTGGCCAGTTCCGGGAGTTCATCCAGCGGCTCTTCGAGAGTCAGGTGACGGGGGACGCCACGATTGCCCCGGGAGGCGGTCCGCTCGAGTCGTTCTACCGGATCCTCAGTCAGGACAGCATCACGATCGAACTCACGCCCACGCCGGCCGTACAGATCATGAAGACGTTCGATACGTTCCTCTTAGCACCGATGCGACTGCTGGCGGCAATTTTTCCCTCGTTGAGTTCGCTTGGGACGAGTGATTTCGTCGCCGGTGGCTTCGACATCCCGCTCGCTTTGGTTGCCGAACACGGCATGGAAACACTTGGATATCTGCTGGCATTCTTCATCGCCGGCGCGTTCTGTCTCAGGGCCCGCGAGGTGGCATCATGACCACGACGTCGTTGTCTTCCGAATCTCCCCGTGGCCCAGCCGTCCGCTCGGAGGCCGAAGGCCGCCGTAAGCCGCCCGCGTCGTGGCTCGGGTTGCGGCCGGGCACGCTCCTGGCCCTGGTGGGAATTGCCGTGCTGCTGGTGCCACTCTCTGCCCTGAGCCAGCCCGCAGACTCGGCGAGCAAGGGGGGTAAACTCGCGAAACTTCGCGAGGCGTATGGACTGTCGCAGGCCAATCTGGGCGAGGTGGATCCTGCCAGCGAGTCGATGCGACTGGCGACGCTTGGACTCAAGAATGTGGCCGTGACGCTCCTCTGGGATCGGGCCAACCATTACAAGAAGGTGGAGGACTGGACGAACCTCTCAGCGGTGCTCGAGCAAATGACCAAGCTCCAGCCCAACTTCTATTCGGTCTGGGACTTCCAGGCCCACAACCTGTCGTACAACATCTCGGTCGAATTCGATGACTACCACGACCGCTACGCCTGGGTGATGAAAGGGATCGAGTTTCTCAGGCAGGGAATCGCCTACAACCTGCGGGAGCCGCGATTGCTCGGCCGCATGGGCTGGTTTCTCGGGCAGAAGGTGGGCAGGTCGGATGAAAAGAAGCAATACCGTCGCCTGTTCAAGGCCGACGATGACTTCCACGAGCGTGACCGGCCCGGTCGTACCCTTCCCGAACGCGACAACTTCCTGGTGGCCCGTGAGAAGTATGTCGCGGGGCAGCAGATCGCTGATTCCGGCGCACCGCTCAAGACCACCGCCCTCATTTTCCACAGCGAGCCGATGATGACGGCCATCAACTACGCCAAGGCGTTGGAAGAGGATGGCACGTTTGGCGTCGCCGCCCGCGACGGCTGGAGACTGGCTGGCGACGAGATGCGTCGTTTTTCGGTCCGGGAAATCCCGACGACCTGGGACGTGCCGATCCGGCTCGGGATGCGTGAGGCAGAACTGGCCCGAGCCGAACGGCTGGCGGGTGAATTGGAACAACTCCTGCCCGGGCGGTTCAAGGCACTTGAGGAGTTGAAGAAAAGCGAGTTGACGGCAGAACAGAAGGCGGCCCTCGATGTGCCTCCGATGGAGCGAACCGAGCCCCAGTTTTTAGAGGCCTTCAAGGCGATGCAGGCCTCGCGGGTCGATTGGACGATGGTGGTGAAGGAGGCGCCGGCCGATCTTCGCGTTCGCGCCAAAGAACTCCTGCGGCAGTTGAACGAGGCTCAGGAAACCGCCGAAATCATCGATCGTTACCGGTCGATCGTGAATTTCGACGTCTGGCGGGCCACCTGCGAAGCCGAGATCACCGAGCCGGCACTCAAGGCCAGAGAGGCCACGTGGAGGGCTGAGGAAGATTTCCAGAATGCGAAACTCCAGCCCGCCAAACTGGCGTACGAGGAAGCGTTCGCGGCCTGGAGGGAAGTGTTCGATGCCTCTCCCGTGCTGCAGGCGGACGATATCACGAAGCAAGATATCACCGAGGTCGTCGGCCGCTACCGCAAGGTACTGGAGCAACTCGACGAGCCGTTCCCGTCCCCGTTTGTGCTGCAGGACATGCTCAAGTAAGCGTCTTGAGAACTGGATCGTAGCTGGTCGAGTGAGTCGTCGACGCCTGGTACGGCAGGCGGACAGAATGTGGCTACGCCTGACGAATCAGCAGCTTGTCGATACGGCGGCCATCCATGTCAACGACCTCGATCACGAGGCCTCGCCACTGCACGGTGTCGCCCGTGGCAGGAATCCGTTCGAGCTCGGCCAGCACGATCCCCGAGACGGTCGAGTAGTCGCGGGGCACCGAGTCGAGCTTGATGCCGAGCGTATCGGCGAGGTCCTCGACGCCCGCGCCTCCGTCGACCAGCCACGAGCCATCCTCCCGCTGCACGAAGTCCGA
>CANETO010000351.1 GCA_947440895.1 Planctomycetaceae bacterium
TCGAAAAGAACAGGGCCTCGTACTGACTGCACGGCAAATAGACGCCGCGGTCAATCATCCCCCAGAAAAATGCCGCGTAGCGGCCCGTGTCGCTCTGCGACGCGGTCTTCCAGCCCGTTACCGGCACCGGCTCCGCGCCGCGCTGGAAAAAAATCGTCATCATGCTGCCCATACGGGCAATCCAGACCGTCAGTCCGGCTGCCGCGGCCGCGGCGCGGAAGCCCTCCTCCAGGCTCGCCCCGTGACGCTCGAGTTGTGCATAGGGCGGGTGGTCTCGAAGCTCCAGGAGCGTGGCAGTGCCGGCCGCAACCGCCAGCGGATTGCCGGAGAGCGTGCCGGCCTGGAAGACCTTTCCAGCCGGGAGCACATGGTCCATCACGTCGCGGCGGCCACCATAGGCGCCCAGCGGCAGTCCACCCCCGACGATCTTGCCGAGCGTGGTGAGATCGGGCGTGATCCCGAGAACCTGCTGCGCGCCGCCGAGCGACAGCCGAAAACCGGTCATGACCTCGTCGAAGACTAGGAGCGCGCCGTGGGCCTGCGTGAGCCGCCGCGCTGTCTCCAGGAATTCCCGAGTCGGCACGACGAGCCCCATGTTGCCCACCACCGGCTCCATCACGACGGCGGCAATGGAATCGCCCTGGGCTCGGAACGTGGCCTCGAGCTGGCTGGGCTCGTTGTATTCCAGCACGATGGTGTCTTGTGCCGCCCCGGCCGTCACTCCCGGGGAATTGGGCACGCCCAGCGTGGCCGCCGACGAACCGGCAGCCACCAGCAGGGCGTCGGCGTGGCCGTGATAGTTGCCGGCGAATTTGATCAGCTTGTCGCGGCCGGTGAAGCCCCGCGCCAGCCGCACAGCGCTCATCGCCGCCTCCGTCCCCGAACTCACCATCCGCACCTTCTCGATGCTCGGCACGGCATCGATGATCAGTTCGGCCAGCCGGCTCTCGGCCTCGGTGGGCGCGCCGTAGCTGGTGCCCGTCTGGAGCGCTGTTTCGATGGCAGCTACCACCCTGGGGTGGCGATGTCCGAGGATCATCGGTCCCCAGGAGCCGATGTAGTCGAGGTAGGTGGTGCCATCGATGTCGGTGAGCCATTGGCCGTCGGCACGGGCGAAGAAGATCGGTTCGCCGCCGACCCCACCGAAGGCCCTCGCCGGTGAGTTCACCCCGCCAGGAATGAGCGCACGAGCCCGGGCAAACGCCGCTCGGCTGGTGGTGCGACGGTCGGCATGAGCCTCGTGGGGCAGGGGATGAGCAGCTGTCATGGTGTCAGTTGGATCCGGGTTCGGTGGTGGCGGCAGGCTGGAGATCTGTATCGACTGTGGTTGGAGTGGGCTGGGGGGTGGCCGGTTCGTCGTCGCGGCCGCCAAGTTGTCGCTTCGCGAACGCCACCGCCTCAGCCGCGTGGGGTCGCTTCGCGTACAGTTCGATCACGTTTTCGAGGATCGCGCGCCGCTGGGCAGTAAAACGCTTGCGTGCGTCGTCGTCATTGGCGATATCCGCTCTGGCGGCCAGCGACTGGGCATCGGCTAAGAGTTCTCCGATCCGCTTGCCGTCGTCCCGCTGCTCGGCGAGAGCCTGCGGACGGAGTTGGTCGACTTTCCGGCGGGTGAGGTCGAGCCAGAGTCGCGATTCATCGTCACCCACAGGATCGGCACCGTGAACCGCGAGCATCGCCTCCAGCGATTTCACACAGGCAGACGGTCCGTTTTCCTCGTTTGTCATGGCGGCTCGATACTCTCGTTCGAGCGGTGTCAGCTCCTTGTCACTTCTCACGCGGCGGCGGGCCCTCCGCTCGAGAAGATCGAGATCGAGCGTTCGTTTGAGTTCACGAATCTGGTCCGCCCGCGGGTCACTGGCATGCTTTTCGAGAAACAGGTCGATCTCGCTGCGGGAGTCGCGGAGATCGCCGTGTTCGTCGTTGACGACGGCCATGATCCGCTCATGGACCTGATCGGCTGAAAGCGGCTTCAGCAGGAACCAGCCGCCACCGACCAGGGCGGTCACGACAGCGACCGCCGTCAGTCCCTGCCAGAGGGCCTGCCAGAGTTGCTCACGCCGCGCCTTCGCTGCGGCTGTCTGCTCGAATTCCGCGACCGTGGTGAATCGATTGCGGTCGCTGCGATCGACCTGCGTCGTCGCCGAGGAGAAAGCGGTCGGCGAGCGGGACGGATCCGCTGGAGTTGCCGACGCAGCCATCCGCTGCGCCGCGTTTCTGTCCGTGATGTCCTGCGTGATGTCCGTGCTACCTGCGACTGGCCGGTGGCCGTGCGTCGGCTGGCCACCGGTTGCCTGGCCATGACGCGTCTGTCCACGCGGTGCCAGGGACGGCGGCGCCTTCCCTGGGGGCACCGTGCGGGAGGCGGCTGGTGGGACCGGTTGGACCGGCGGGACCTGCAGCGGCTGGGTGGGGGCAAGCAGATCAGCATCCAGAGCGGCTGGCGTTGCGGCCCGGGGAGCGCCCTTGCCCGCCAGATTGGCGGCCACCGTTGGGTCAATCGCTTCGATCGGTCGCGTTGGTCTGTTGCTCCGCTCATGGGCCGTCGGGCCGTGCGCCCCGCCGCGGATCTGAGGTGCAGCCTCGCCAGGAGCCGGAGCCGCAGCACCGCTGCTCCCGGGCAGGGGATGCAGCGTTTCAATGGCGGAGAGCAAACGCGCGAGTGCCAGAGCACTCGCCGGCCGCTGCGCAGGATCCTTGGAGAGCAGGCGGGCGATGAGTTCATCAAGCTCCGCCGGTATGTCGGGGGCCAGCGACGCCACCCGCGGTGGAATCGCCCGTCGCTGCTTGTCGATCACCTCGGTCAACTACGTGCCACGGAACGGCGGCGACCCCGTCAGCATCGCATACATCACGAGCCCCAGCGCGTAGAGATCGACGCGATGGTCGACCGACCGGCCGGCCGCCTGTTCGGGCGCCATGTATTCGGCAGTGCCCACGACGTGGCCCAGAGCCGTATGGCCGACGCCACCGAAGAGCTTGGCGATCCCGAAGTCAGCCAGCTTCACGGTCACTTTTTCACTGCCGCCAGGGTCGGTGCCACCACGAGCGACCGCACTCCCAGTTCGAGCGTCACCCACTCCTGACTCGGCGGCCTCCGGCGCCGCATCGGCGACGAGCAGGTTTGCCGGCTTCAGATCCCTGTGCACGATGCCCTGATCGTGGGCGGCCTTCAGCGCTCGGCTGACCTCGATCGCCACAGCGA
>CANETO010000352.1 GCA_947440895.1 Planctomycetaceae bacterium
CCTGTACGATCACACCAACGGCGAAGCCCGCGAACCACCAGCGCCAGTCGCAGTGCTCAAGCAGTGCTCGCAGTTTGGGCCACTCGATTCCCCGTAGGACGACGGCCATCAGTCCCAGCGTTGCCGCCAGCCGCAGTGTCAGCGTGAGCCAGCCCGGCAGACGGCGAACGGGACGGGAATCGGTCGGATTGGTGGTCGCTTGATTCATGGGGCGTGGTAGGAGAACTGAGGCAAAAAAGGCGGCGATCCAGTCGACCGAGGGCGAACGATCCCTTGGAGAGGATCATGGCAGCCCGCTTGGTCGGTGTCAGCGGCAAACGGCTGCCACTGAATCCGTACCACGACCGGCCTACCCGTCTCTACGATAGTAATCGACGGGGACGCAGATCCCACCCGTCAGACAAGGGTGGTCTTCACGGCCGGGCAGAAGACCACGCCTGAGACGTGTAGGAACTGCCAGCCCGGGGTACGATACCAAGGGCATCCGCCCGTGACCCCCCCGGAGAGTGTGGGCCCTATCTATGCCCGTTCCCGTCCTGTCTGCGAAGCAGTCGCCCCTCGTGCCACGGCCCGCAGTGCCAGTGGACGCTGGGCGAACGTTTCCCGACGACTGCTCCCTCGGGGAATCGATCCGGCTGCGGTGGCGTGCCCTGCTGGAGGACCTCCACCAGCCGGAGCAGAGGCAGTCCCTGATGCTGGTTGCAGCACTGGTCGCGATGTTGCTGTTCAGCTACTGGCCGGGCCTTGTCCGCGCCAAGGAATCGTGGAATAACCCGCAGTATTCCCACGGCTGGATCGTGCCACTGTTCTCGCTGGTGCTCCTGTTCTGGTGGCGGCAGCCAACCAGGCCGGTGAGCGGCTCGGCACGGCTCGTCGGCCTGGGCTTGCTGGTGGCAAGCCTTGCGATGAGGCTTCTCGTCGCACGCTACCGCATCATCACGATCGACATGTACACGTTCGTGCCGGCGCTGGCGGGCGCGGTGCTGCTGGGCGGGGGCTGGAGCATGTTTCGCTGGGCGTGGGCGCCGGTCGCTTTCCTCATCTTCATGTATCCGTTGCCTGACGAGGCAACCCGCTACCTGCTGGGGCCTCTGCAGACGTTGGCCACGATGGTCAGCACCTATGCCATCCAGACCCTGGGTGTGGATGCCATTCGGGAGGGCAACCAGATCGTCGTCGGCGAGCATCACCTCGGTGTCGTCGATGCCTGTAGTGGCCTGCGGATGCTCACTATTTTTATCGCGCTGTCGGTGGCCATCGTCATGCTTGGCGAATTGGCGTGGTATGAGAATCTGGTCATTCTGGCCAGCGCCATTCCCATTGCCCTTGCCGTTAATGCGATCCGCATCACATCGACCGGCGTGATGTACACGATCGATCCTGAACTCGCCGAAAAAATCTTCCATGACTGGGCCGGCTATTTCATGATGCCACTGGCACTCGGAATGCTGTATCTCGTGCAGAAACTGCTGATCAATCTGTTCGTACCCGAAGAAACGACGGTGGCGACCGTGGCCCCGATGACTGGGATGAACGTGACTGGGTTGAGGCTGGCAAAGGGATTGCCCGGGAGCCTGAACGCCGGCGGAAACCGCCAGAGTCCTGGGGCAGGGGGCGGCGCCGGGATGTCGCTGCCTCGGCCGATTCCCCCGCCTTTACGGACCGAGCTGGCACCGGAACAGGGGCCGCCGGAAGATTCGCGGTAGACTCAGGGCCGACGCTGTCTTGTATCCGTGTTGCCGGAAAGCATGCCCATCGCGATCGGCCAAAGTGTCTGCAGGGTGCCCACCGTACGGACGGCTGAACTACGACGGCTGAACTACGACGGATTGACAACGACGGCTCGACAACAACGGCTCGACAACAACGGATTGACCAGATGATCGACCCCAACACAGCCCTGGATGAACAGTCGGCCGCCGGCCCGGCGGGGCCCTCGGCCGAAGCGCTCGCCGTTCGCAACGGTTCGCTGGCTCAGCGGCAGCCATTACCGGACTACCCGATGGGGCCGCTGCAGCCGTCCGGTGGAGGCGAGCATGCGGCTGTTGGGATTGATTACGTTCGCGCCATCCACGCGCTTCGGCGACGCTGGCTGTCAGCCACGACTCTGGGCCTGCTTCTGGCGGCCCTGGCAGCCGTGCCAGCGTGGATTTTCATGCCGCGAGGGTACGAGGCGGTGGCCTGGCTTCGAGTACGTGACAAGGGGGGCATGCTCAGCCGGGGCCGCGACACCGCCGAGTATGAGTCGTACAAGAAGACGCAGCTGCAGCTGATGAAAAGCCCCTACGTGCTCCAGGCGTCACTTCGGAAGCCAGGAATCGAGGGGCTGGAGACACTCCGCGAAGCAGGCACCGATCCGATCGATTGGCTCTCGCGTGCCCTGGTGGTCTCCGCGGCGCCGGAATCGGAGGTCGTGCAGGTACGGCTGCGAGGCAAGCAGGCGGACGATGTTGCCAAGATTCTCAATGCGGTGATCACATCCTTCCTCGATGACATCGTCAACAAGGACCGCATTGAACGGCTCGGCCGTCGCGACGCGCTTGAGAAAAAGTTCAAGGAGAACATGGCCGAGCTGAGGACCCGCCGGGAGACGTTGAACAACCTCGCCCGCACCCTCGGCACACGCGACAGCTCCGAGGTGGCCACCCAGCGCGGACTGCTGATGGATCACTTGAACACGCTCCGGGGATTACTCGTCCAGACGCAACGGGACATCACCGCCATCGATGCCGAGCTGTGGATCGCAGACGCCCGCGCGAGTGGAGAGATCTCACCGGAAGACGCGGTGCCCGAGGCAATGATCGAGGCCACGCTCGCACGCGACCCGCAGATCGTCGAGCTCAAAAATCGACTGGCCGGCCTTGAAGAGGCGCTCTCGTTCCAGGAGAACAGGAGCGCCAGGAGTGGCAGCGAGCCGGCGGTGCGGCGGCTGCGTGCCCAGGGTCAGGAGCTGCTCGTGCGGCTTGAAAAAAGAAGCGAGGAACTCCGCCCGGCGATCGTTTCCCAACTCATGACCGAAGCCGTCGGACGGCGGTCGGAAACGCCGGTGGTCCTCAAGAAACGGCGGGAGATGCTGGCCAAGACCCTCGAGGACACATCGAAGGAATTCGACAAGCTGTCGAAGGAGGTCACCGAACTCGGCAAGGCCAACGCCGACATGGACGCACGAAAAGTCGAACTGGAACACCTCCAGCGGGTGACCGA
>CANETO010000353.1 GCA_947440895.1 Planctomycetaceae bacterium
GACCACGACGCGGATCGGGGCCTCGGCCGCCTGGGCACCGTTCACCAGTCCGGCGACCGTCGCGCTTGTCATCACCACCACCATCGTCATCATCCGAACGTGCAAGGGCATGGTCTCGTCACTCCTGGGTGCGCTTGTTTCGATTCTGATGGAGATGGGCCTCACGCTCCGTGGCGTCGCCCCGATCTCCCTGCTGTTCCATCCATGTCTCAAGGTGACCACGCAGCCGCTCGATCATGGCGGCGTGAGCCGGCTGATCGGCGAGGTCGGTCATCTCCCAGGGATCGGTCTCCAGATCGTAGAGCTCCGTCGCCGGCCGGCGAAGATAGCGGGCCACCTGCGTTCTGGCGAAGGCATCCCCCGCCTCGGCCTTCTGCTGCCACGAGGCAAACTCCTTGCCGCCGATGGCGGCCCCCGCAAACTCCTCCTCTGGCTCGAGGTTCACGATCAGCTTGTAGCGACTGTCGCGGACGGCGCGGGTGCCGTAGGCCTCCGGGCCTCGGTTGATCCCCCGGGCGGTATGTTGGGCGAAGATCACCTCCCGAAAGGCCTGGGTCTTCCCAGTGAGCACGTCGAGGAAGTTTCGGCCATCGAACCCCCGCGCCCCATGGGCATCGGGGCAGCCGGTGTCGCTGGCGGCCGGATCGGCTCCGGCGGCTGCCAGGAGCGTCGGCGCCATGTCGACGTATTGCACGAGCGACCGGTTCTCCGTCCCTGGCGAAATCACCCCGGGCCACCGCGCGATCGCAGCCACCCGGATACCGACGTCGTAGCAGGTCCACTTGCCGTGCGGCAGTGAATTCCCCTGCTCACTGAAAAATAGCACCAGCGTGTCGTCGTCGGCGTGGCCGGTTTCGGCGAGCATCCGCAGCACGGCGCCGAACTGCGCGTCCATGTAGGTCACCTCGGCATAGTAGGCCGCGAGGCCTCGGCGGGTCTCGGGGGTGTCGACGAGATAGGGGGGAACGATCAGCGTGTCGGGATCGTAGGCCGACTGGTCGCCGAGCGTGTGTGGTCCATGGGGTTCCTTCGTGGCGATGTAGAGACAAAAAGGGCGATCGCGATCCGCCCGCACGAACTTCTCCATCTGTGCCAGCGGCAGCCTGCCGCCGCCATTGGATTCGTCCCGAAGCGACAGCTCCTCATCGAAGGGATAGCTGGCTGCCGGGCCGTAATGCTGCTTTCCGACCACCGCCGTGCGATAGCCGAGGCTGCCCAGATGGGTCGGCAGGCTCTTGGTGCCGGGCCGCACCACGGCATGATTGGGATAGGCGCCGCTGCGGACCGGATAGAGGCCGGTGAGCAGGGCCTGCCGCGTTGGCGAGCAGACGGAGGCGGGGGAGAAAAATCCGGTCAGCTTCATCCCCTGCCGGGCGAATTGGTCGATATGTGGCGTGCGGGCCGAGGTCGGTCCACCGAAGCAGGCCACGTCGTGCCAGGAGAGGTCGTCGGCGATGAAGATGACGATGTTTGGCTTGGAGGCGTGGTCTTCTGGCTTCGCAGCTCCGCTCGAGCCCACAGGCCCGACGGCCAGCCAGGCGACGAGCACTGCCCAGCAGATGGCGAGCAGCGGTCGCCCTCGCACATTCCGCCGAACGACTCTTGCCAGTGCCGCCATGAGTTGACCTCTGTTCCCCTGCAATTCCCCTGCGATCGCCGTCGGTCTACGTGCCTCCCGACCCCCGTTGCTGCAATCGCGTGGCACCGGGGCAGGACAATCGGGTAGGGTGGTGCGCCTATCAGAATACCAGACCCCATTCGAAGCGTCGTCTTCGCCCGTTCAAACGTCCTTGTGCCCCCGGAGACTCCACCATGAAAACTACCATCGCCCGCCCTCTCTGTTCGCGTCGATCGTTCATGCTCAGCGCAGCGGCCAGCGGGGCCGCCCTGCATTCGCTCACGCTTTCGTCGCTCTTGGCGCAGACCGCCGGTGGCAAGCGGCTGCGGCTGGCGAGCATCGGCGTGGGGGGTATGGGAGCCTCCGACCTTGAGTCGCTCAGTTCCCATCCGGCGGTCGATGTGGTGGCGCTGTGCGACGTCGACACCAACAATCTCGGCGGCGCGGCGGGCAAGCATGGAAAAGCCAAAACGTTCTCCGACTTCCGGCGGATGTTCGACGCGATGGCGGGGCAGATCGATGCCGTCAATGTCGCCACGCCCGATCACACCCATGCCGCCGCTGCGATGACGGCGCTCAACTGCGGCAAGCATGTCTACTGCCAAAAGCCGCTGACGCACGATGTGCACGAATCACGGCAGCTGCGGGTGGTGGCTGAAAAGACAGGTCTCGTCACACAGATGGGCACCCAGATCCATTCCACGACTCCCTACCGCACCGCGGTGAAGCTCGTTCATAGCGGCACCATCGGAAAGATACGAGAGGTCCACTCCTGGAGCAGCAAGACCTGGGGCTACGACGGCCCCGATCCGCTCCCCTCGGCCGTGCCCGCCACGCTCGACTGGAACCTCTGGCTGGGAACGGCCCAGGAGATTCCCTATTCGGATGGGCAATACCATCCGGGCAACTGGCGGCGGTGGTACGACTTCGGCGGTGGAACGATGGGCGATATGTCGATCCACATCCTCGACCCTGTCTTTTCAGCACTCAAGCTGACCGCGCCCACGACGCTGCTCTCGAAGAGTTCGGCCGCCCCGAAGCGTTCCTTTGGCATGCAGAACGAGACGCAGTTCACGTTTCCCGGCACAGACTTCACCACCGACAGTCTCGCGCTTACCTGGTACGACGGCGGAAAGATGCCCGACAGCACAGCCTGGCCGCTCGAGGGAGCCGACGGCAACCGCCAGCCGCTGCCCGATCAGGGATCGATGTTCGTGGGCGAGAAGGGTGTTCTGCTGTTGCCGCACGTGGGGATGCCGCAGCTGCTCCCCGTGAAGGCGTTCGCCGCCACGCCGATCGAGGCCGCCCCCAACGGCGACCATTATCATCTGTTCGTCGATGCCTGCCTGGGAGGATCGCCAACCACCTGCGATTTTAGCTACGCCGGCCCGCTCACCGAAGCGGTCCTGCTGGGCACGATCGCCAACCGGTTCCCGGGCGAGGAACTTCGCTGGCAGGCCGAGGCGATGACGATCCCCAACCATGATCAGGCCGATGCCCTGCTGCGACGCCGTTATCGGAAGGGCTTCGAGGTCGACAATCTCTCGTAGACGGTCCCCTCTGACGAACGCCCCGCC
>CANETO010000354.1 GCA_947440895.1 Planctomycetaceae bacterium
GCATCATCGCCTGGGGGCACCTCCAGCCGCGGGTCGGCGGGAATACGGTCGAGCAGCCAGGTGACGAATTCGGTTTCCACGAGGAAAGTGTAGCGACCGCGCGACCAGCCGGGATGCGTCAGCCGGCAGGTTTTTCGAGCTTCTGCTCGATCGTGGCAGCCGCCGCGGTGGCCTCCGCCTCGAGCCCCGGCATCGTGGCAGCCTCCTTGGCAACGGCGAGCATGGCTGGGCTCGGGTACCGCGGCAGGATCTCGAGCACCGCCTTCTGGTCGGCCGGATCCTTGGCAACCTTGATCGCGTTGCGGCAGATCTCGGCCCGCTCGGCGTCGGGCACCGCCATCTGCCGGGCGATGCGGATATAGCCACGGATCGCGCGGGTCTGGAACTTGCCGTCCGTGAGGGACTTGGAGAGTTCTAAAAGCACCGGGGCCGCGTCGGGCGTCATCCACTTGCCGAGCAGTCGGGTGGAGGCGTCCTGCAGGGCGGGGTCGCTCGACTTCGCCGCCGCAGCGACGGCGGCAAGCGCCCGCGTGCCGCCGACTTCACCTACCACGTCGAGGAGCGTCACCTTCGCCTCGGCGGGGGCTGACTCGATTGCTGAGGCAAGCTTCTCAGCACATGCCTCGCGATCGGGCATCCGGATGCTGGCTTCAAGGATCGCCTTCTTGCCGACGTCGCTCCCCACGGAGGGCTTCACCACCTGGTCGATCAGAATGCCGAGATTCGGCAGATCGACGACGCTGCCAAGGGCCGCAACCGTGGCGGTGCGGACGGCGTCGCTGGCATGGTTCACAAGCGGCTTGAGTTCAGCCACAGCGGCGATTCGCCGATCACCGATCGCCCGCACGAGCGCTGGCAGGACATTGGCATCCGCCTTGGGCAGTCGGGCCACGACCTCCCGATCGACCTCCGTGCTGGCGAGGCTGGAGAGCGCCTTCCTCGCGACGTCGGCGATCTCTGGATCGGAGTCGACGGCCGAGACGAGCAGCGAACTGATGGCCGATGCATTGCCGATCCGTCCCACCGCGGCAATTGCCGACACTCGAATCGGCTTCGGACCGCCTGTTGCCGCGACCAACAGTGGCTTGAGAATCGCATCACCTGCACCGCCGTCGGCGTTTCTGTCAGCCAGAACGTCGATGATCTTCACGACGCGATCGGCTGCGGCGGCGTCGCCCGGCGGCTTCGCCATTTCGGTCGCCAGCGCAAGATCGACGGCGCCCGACTTCGGGCCGTCTTGGAGTTCCCGGGCGGCATACAGCGCCATGTTCGAGAGACGCTTGGAGGGCGAGCGGAGGGTTTCAAGGAGAAGCGGGATGCCCTCCTGACCCCGGGCCAGGATCGCGCCTCGCGTGGCCTCCGCGACGCGTTGCTCGGAGACGCCCGCCTTGCGGATCGCGTCATAGAGAGTCAGAGCTTCGGCCTTTTTGCCGGAGGCGAGCAGCCGCTCGGCGCAGACGACGCCTGCCTGTGCCGTGGCGTCCTGGGATCCACCCGGCGCAGCCATCGCCTTGGTGAGAATAGCGGCAGCCTGCGTCGTGCCGATGGAGCCAATCGCATGCCGGGCAGCCGCAGCCACCTCGGCGTCTGGATCGTTTAGTTTGGCCTGGAGCATCGGCAATGCACCTGCATCCCGTCGCACGCCGATCGAGTTGATCACGCCGACGAGCCGCAGGCCCGAGAGCGAACCGGCCGCATTTCGCAGCGACGCATCGGCCTCTGGGCCGGGAATCGCCTCGAGTGCGATACGGGCCCAGGAGGCGAGCCGCTCGTTATCCAACAGTTTCGCAAGGTCTACGATCGCCGCGGGCGAACCCGTGATTGCCAGTCGCTTGCAGGTGATCGCCTTGTCGGCCTCGGAGGCGTCGGATCGCAGGACGGCGAGGAGTTCGGGCTCGCTCGGCAACGGCTCCGCCGACAAGGACGTGATTCCCAGCAGGAAGGCGACGAAGGCAATAGCGAAGCGATGGGCGAATGTCATGGGATGGGATTCCAGAAAGTGTTTCACCACGGCTGACGCATGCCCTGCAAAAAGGCACGCTGAGATGGAATGACAGAGACGGAATGACAGAGACAAAGACTCGGTACTACAGCCGCCACGGCGCCCGGAGGGCCTCGGACCGCATCCGGTTGGCCTCGACATCGCCGACGAACGTGTTGGTGGCGTTGTCGAATTTCACCGTGCGGTCGAGGGCAATCGCGATGTTGGCCGCGTGGCAGGCGATGTGGGCGTTGCAGGCCGCGTCGGCATTGCCCTTCGGCTGGCCGCGGGTCTTCACGCAGTCGAGGAAGTCGCGGACGTGGAACGTGGCCGGATAGCCGCCGATTTCCTCGACCGTTCGTCCGGCGAGTAGCGACGGCGAACTGAGGACGAGTTTGCCGCTGTCGCCTGCCTCCACCCAGCCCGTTTCGCCTTCGAAACGCACCGGGCACGAGCCGAGCGGAATCCAGTCCTTCTCACGGAAGATCAGCTCCACGCCATCGGCGTAGGTGGTCACGATATAGCCGTCTTTCGGCGGGTTGTATTCCACCGGTGGAGCGCAGTCGTTGACGGCCCACTGGCAAAGATCGACGCAGTGCGAGCCCCATTCGAGCACGCCACCGCCGACGAGCCCGCCACCCTTCTCGAAGTTGAATCCGTCTTGAAGTGTTTTGGCATGGAACGGCCGCCAGGCCGCCGGACCGAGATACCGGTCCCAATCATCGATGGCCGCATCGGGGAGCGGCTCCTCGGGCAGCCAGCCGCTCATCAGGGCCTGCATGCCGTTGGGATGCGCGAACACTTTCTTCATCTTGCCGAGCCGGCCCGTCCGGGCGAGTTCGCAGGCGAAGGCGAAGTGGGGCAGATTCCGCCGCTGCGTGCCCGCCTGAAAAACGGTGCCGCAGCGACGCATCGTGTCGCGGAGGATAAGACTCTCGGCAATGTTCTTCGTGCAGGGCTTCTCGCAGTAGATGTCCTTGCCCGCCTTTGCGGAATACATCGAGGCGGTGCCATGCCAGTTGGGACCGGTGGCGATCAGAACGGCATCGATGTCTTTGCGGTCGAGCAGTTCATGGAAGTCGCGGTACTGGGCGCAGTCCTGGTTGCCATACTTGGTGTCGGCCATCTGTTTCACGGCGTCACGGCGGCCCTGCTTCACGTCGCAGATGGCCGCGAACACCACGTCGGGCTGTTCGAGGAAGCAGCC
>CANETO010000355.1 GCA_947440895.1 Planctomycetaceae bacterium
ATCCCATGCGGGACCCCATCGACGGCGTGATCCTCGACACCGGAGTCAGTGTTGAGATCGTCCCGGAATCTGGCTTGTCCCGCGAATCCTGTCGGTCGTCCTCGTCCTCTTCACTCCGTAGCCAGAGTGCCCCCAGATCCTTGGCGACATTCATCACTCTTCGACACCGCGGACATTTGCCCGTGCGACCGCCTGCCGATGGCTTGAGCTTCAGAATGTTGGAGCACTCTGGGCACAAGAGTCGCACCACGTCGTACTCCACCGCCATCGGCTGCACATCGGCCAGCACGGTCGCCGCGAATTCACGGCAGGATTCAAACCGATCCGCGGGGTCTTTCGCCAACGCCCACTGCACAGCAGAGCAGAGCCTGGAGGGCAGGCCGAGTTGCTGATCCTCCAGCCGCGGCGGCGGAAGAGTGAGGTGTTCGACCGCGAAGTGCGTCGTCGATCCGCTGAACGGTGTCGATCCTGTGAGCAACTCGTACACCACAACCGCCAGTGCGTACTGGTCCGACCGGCCGTCAATCACAGCCTTTGGCGAAAACTGTTCCGGCGACATGTAGTCGGGAGTGCCAATGCCAACATTCGTACCCGTCAGAGGCTCTTCAGACAGACCGCTCTCCCCTGCATCCTGCAGCTGTTTTGCAATACCGAAGTCACCTAGGAACGAATGCCAGAACCCGTCAAAGAAAATATTGGCCGGCTTCACGTCTCGGTGCACGATCCCGGCGGCATGGACCGCGTCGAGTGCCGCAGCGATGCCCGGCAGCCACAGATGCAGGGTCGAGGGGTGGTTCGGCAACGGTTTTCCCTTGGCATCGCGGAGCCGGCGTTGCGACAGCGAACCGCCCGGCAGAAACCGCATGGCTACGAAAGGCACGCCGGCAAACTCTCCGCCACGATCTTCTCCGTGATCCACGATCGGCACGATGTGCGGATGCGGTACCGCCGCCATGGCGCGGATCTCGCGTGCAAACCGCTGCGCCAAGAGCGGATTGTCAAGCAACGCCTTTCTGGGCATCTTGATCACGACCGGAACACCCCGCTCGATGTCCCACGCTCGGTACGCGACCCCCATGCCCCCTTCCCCGAGCTTTGAGATCAGCCGGTAGCGACCAGCGATCGTTTTTCGACGTCGCGATGCCGGTGGCCTGTTGCTTGCCATAAACTTTGAGTTCTGTGCGGTGTGCAGCCGCGCAGCACCGCGACGGATCGTCTTGAAGCCTAGCCAACGTTATCTATAGGCGTGGGGCCAGCCGAGACGAAATACCCCGCTCATTGGGTATGCTAACCCGGCTGCGAGTCCCTACAAAGCGGCCCGCCTCCGCAGGGGTTGAATTTCACGGGTCTTGCCCGGGCGATTCCCTCCGGAGCCACCCCGTCACGGCCGGCCGTCCAACCGCTGGCGATGCAACACCGAGGGTGGCATGCCCCAGACGCGGGCGGTGCCGTCGTCGGAGCCTGTCACGATGCTCCCGCCATCGTTCGCAAAGACCACACCCCAGATGGGGCCCTCGTGGGCGTCGAGCGACAGCAGGTGACGTCCGCTTCCGGCCTGCCAGAGATGCAGGCTGCCGTCGGCACCGCCGGCGGCGATCCGGGTGCCATCAGGTGACATAGCCACCTCCCAGACCTGCCCTACCGGTCCCTGTAGTTCGATGCTCGACCAACCATCCGCCGGGTTCCAAAGCCGCACTGCGCCATCGGAGGATGCCGTAGCGACGCGGCTTCCGTCGCCGGAATAGGTGACCCAGTTGACGTCGTCACCATGCCCACGGAACGCTCCGAGCAGCGTCCCCGTGGCGGCGTTCCACTCTCGAACAAGGCCATCTGCACAGGCGGTTGCAAGCCGGACGCCATCGGGCGACCAGGCCGCACCATGGGCCCGAGCGGGATGCGGCAGCGTCATCACGCGGTGGGCTGCGGGCGTGGCCGCATAGATTCTCACGGAGCCCTGCTCTGCCCCTGCCCCTGCCTGCGTTGCCTCCGCCCCCGCGGTGGCAATCCTCTGGCCATCCGGAGAAAACGCCACCGCAAAGACCGGGCCGGCGTGCGCCGCGAACGAATACACTTCCTCCGCATCGGCGACGGTATACACCCGCACGACCCCATCACCGCAGGCGGCGGCCACGAGGTCGCCGCGGGGTGAGAAATCAACGGCATTTACTCGGCCACGGACAGGCGGCATCGCACGTGCGACCGCGCAGGTCGCCACATCCCAGAGCACGACCCGGCCTTGTGCCGTGGCCGTCGCCGCCAGCCCGCCGTCAGGGGACACGTCGATGCCCCGTACACCAACCCCGTCTGCGCTGCCGCACAGCATGACTGGTTCACTACCGGCGCCGACGCCCCAGACCCGGGCGGTCGCATCTGCCGAGGCAGTCACGAAACGGTCGGCGGATAGCCTCGCCACCGACCAGACGACATCGCGATGGCCCACCAGTTCCTGCTGGAGTTCACCACTCGGCGCGCTCCAGACGCGGAGAATCGCATCGGCCGACACCGTCGCAAGGCCTGAGCCGTCGGCTTTCCAGGCGACACTGTTCACTCGCAATGGATGCCGCAGCAGACCGAGTTCGCCGCTGGTGTCCGTGTCCCAGAGCCGAACCGTGCCGTCCTCAGACGCCGACGCGAGGCGGCGGTCATCCGGGGAGAAGGCGACCGCGAATGCCCGCCTGGAGTGGCCACGCATGTCGGGCAGAGGCTCGCCCGACGCCACATCCCAGCACCGGATCACACCGTCGCCACAGGCTGCGGCAAGTCGATCACCACGGGCCGCAAAAGCGACGCCGTAGATGTTTTGGTCGCGGGACGCGGACGTGCGTGGCGGCGTGAAGACCGCCCGTCGCTCGCCAGTCGCCGTGTCCCAGAGGCCGACGCTCCCGTCGCCAGACGCGGTCGCGATCACGCGACCATCGGGAGCAAAGGCAACGCCATATACAGCCGAGGTGTGCCCCTGCAGTCTGCTGACCATGGCACCGTCCGCGATGTCCCAGACGATCGCCACGCCATCCTCGGCAGCCGTGACCAGTCGCCGGCCATCCGGGGCGAATGCCGCCGACCAGATCGGCGCGAGATGCCCTTCGAGCCGCTGTGATTCCCGGTACGAGCCCGCGGCATCTGCCGCCCACAGCCGGACGACGCCTCGATCATCGCCGGTTGCCAGTCGGTCGCCCGCGGCC
>CANETO010000356.1 GCA_947440895.1 Planctomycetaceae bacterium
CACGATGCTGGAGCAGAAGACAGCCGGCAATCTCACCGAGGACGAACAGCGAATGCTCGAAGAGATCCAGCACCAACTGCGGATGATGTACATGAACGAGCAGGGCAGTGCGGGCCGGCCGGCTGCCCCGGGCGGGCACTCGTCATGACCGCCACCCTGCTCGACGGCCGGGCGCTCGCGGCCCGGATCGAAGACTCCCTGCGGAACGAAGTCACCACCTTCACTTCGATGTTTCAGCGACCGCCGCGGCTGGTGGTCGTTCTCGCCGGCGACCTCGCGGCCAGCGGATCCTATGTGAAGAGCAAAGCGGCGGCAGCAGGCCGCGTGGGGATTGATTCCGACGTGATTCGCGTGCCCGCCTCTGCGACCACGCAGGAATTGGTGTCGCTCGTGACCGCGATCGCCCGCGATGAGCACGGGCCCGCCGACGGCATCCTCGTGCAGTTGCCGCTGCCGGAACATGTCGACTCGATCGCCGTGCTCGATGCCGTGCCGCCGGATCGCGACGTCGACGGCTTCCATCCGGAAAACGCCGGCCTGCTCTCGCAGGGACGCCCCCGATTCGTGCCCTGCACCGCCGCGGGGGTGCAGCGGATGCTGATCGATGCTGGGATTCCAACCGCCGGCAGGCACGCGGTGATCGTTGGCCGCAGCGACATCGTTGGCAAGCCGCTGGCGCTGCTGTTGGCGGCGCGGGGAACAGGCGGCGATGCCACGGTGACAATCTGCCACAGCCGGTCGGCCGACCTGTCGGCCATCACGCGGCAGGCCGACATTCTCGTCGCAGCCGTCGGCAGGCCTGGGTTGGTCACCGCCGAGATGGTGAAGCCCGGGGCTGCGGTGATTGATGTCGGCATCAACCGCATCACCGGTCCCGATGGCGCCGGCAGACTCGTCGGCGATGTCGATTTCGAGGCCGTTCGCGCGGTAGCCGGCTGGATTTCGCCGGTGCCTGGGGGGGTGGGGCCGCTGACGGTGGCGATGCTTCTGGCCAACACGCTGCTGGCCGCCGAACTCCGGGCCGGACGCCGCTAGAGCCTCGCCCGCGGCTGTTTTGGCCGGCAACTTCGCCTTGTTCGACCGGGGCGTGATCCCTATCTTCCTCCCCTGTACGGGATCGCGCATCGGGACAAACTGCCCATGTTGCCCGTTCCGGTGCATCCTCCCCGCGCCGTCCTCGGACGCTGCCGGGTGGGGTTGTAGCCGCGGTCAATCCGATGCTTGAGGGACACTCCTTCCAGGCATGCCGAAAGCTCCGGTTCATGAATCAATTCCTCCGCGCCCTCCGCGATGCAGTCAAAAGCTGGCCATTTCTGCTGGCTGCGTTCCTCTGTTCGGCCGGTGTGGCCGGGCTGTGGGGTGCCAACATTGCTGCCCTGTTTCCGATCATCGAGGTGACCCTCAACGGCGAGTCGCTCCAGTCCTGGAACGGGCGGCGGTTGGTCGATGCACAGCACCGCATCGACTCGGCCGATCAGGAGGCGTCCGATCTGGAGGCGTCGCTTGCCGGGAATTCCCTCGAAGATGCTGCGGCCACGAAGGCGCGGAACCGCATCGACACGTTGGCGCTGAACCGTCGCGGCGATGAGGCGGTCGTCTATTCGGCCCGGAAACTCGCCCCATGGCTCGACCGGTTCCTGCCCAAGGATCCGTTCCAGACGGTGCTGATGGTGGTGACGCTCATCGTCTTCAGCACGTTTCTGAAGCACATCTTCATGCTGGCCAGCACCATGATGGTGGGCTGGGTGGCGATGAACATCAGCCGTGATCTGAGGCTCCGGGTCTTCGACAAGGCCATCGAACTCGACCGTGCCCAGTTCATGCGGCATGGATCCGCCGGGTTCATGGCGCAACTGACCCACACCACCGACATGCTCGCCGGGGGCATCACGGCGGTGTACGGCGGCGCGGTCACCGAACCGCTGAAGATCTTCGCCTGCCTCGCCGGCGCTTTCTTCATCTCGTGGCAGCTCACCCTCGCCTGCCTGACGTTGGCACCGATCGTCGGCTTCCTGATGGTCTGGCTCAATCGCCGAATCCGCAACGTGTCGAAGCACATTCTCTCGCGTTCGAAAGGCTTCCACCACGTGCTGTTGGAGACGCTCAATAACGTCCTGACCGTGCAGGCCTACACGATGGAAGACTTCGAGCGGCAACGGTTCCGCAACTGCACTGGCGACATGCTCCGGACGGGCATGTGGCACACCTTCTATTTTGCGTTGGCCAATCCGATCACTGAAATTCTCGGCATCGGCATGGTGGCTACGTCGATCGCCGTCGGGGCGTGGCTCGTGATCAATCAGCAGACGCAGATCTTCGGCATCACGATGACGGATCGCCCGATGACGGTGCCGGGCATCATGGTGTTTTTCGGCATGCTCATCGGTGCTAGCGATCCGGTTCGCAAACTCTCAGGAGTGCTCACCGGACTCAACATGGGCGTCGTCGGAGCCCAGGCGCTCTATCCTCTGCTCGACAATCCCTCGAAGTTGCAGGAAGCCGCGGTGCCGAAGACGCTTCCTTCGCCCCACCGTGAGATCAGCCTGCGGAACGTGTCGTTCAGCTACGACGGCATCGACACGGTCGTCAGAAACGTGAATCTGTCGATTGGCTTCGGCGAACGGGTGGCGATCGTCGGCCCTAATGGGGGCGGCAAAAGCACGCTCATCAACCTCATCTGCAGGTTCTACGATCCGACGGCGGGCGACGTGCTGCTCGACGGCGTGCCGCTCACCGAACTCGCCTTGCACGATGTGCGCCGCCGGATCGCGCTGGTCACGCAGCAGACCGAACTCTTCAACGAGTCGATCCTCTACAACATTCGCTACGGCCGCTGGGATGCCTCCGAAGAGGAGATCATCGACGCCGCCAAACAGGCCCACGCTCACGAGTTCATCGCCGATTTTCCCGACGGCTATCGCACCATGGTCGGCCCCAACGGCTTCCGTCTCTCGGGTGGTCAGCGGCAGCGGATCGCGCTGGCGCGGGCGATTCTGCGAGACGCCGAGATTCTGGTGCTCGACGAGGCGACCAGCCAGATCGACGTGGAGAGCGAGCGACTGATCCACGAATCGCTGGCCCGCTACGTGGAAAACCGCACCGTGATCATGATCACCCACCGAGCCAGCACGCTGGCCCTGGCAGACTCGATCGTGCAAGTCGAGCACGGCACGGCCA
>CANETO010000357.1 GCA_947440895.1 Planctomycetaceae bacterium
TGATCGGTGAATACTCGTGGTCGCTCTCGCTCCAACAAATCTGACACCGGTCAGCGATCACTTCTTTCGGCCACCGCCCTTACCTGGCGGCGGTGGCTCCGGCGCGGCGTCGTCCGGATGATCCCAGTCGGGATCGTTCTCTTCCTCCTCGAAGTCATCGTCGAACTCATCATCGAAATCGTCGAAGGTCGACTCCTCGTCCGCCGCAGGCTGCGCGACCGCCAAATCCTCCTCGTCCCCAAGTTCTTCTTCATCTTCGTCAGGGTCGTCGGCACACGTGATGTGTCCCGTACTCATAGTCCGGCCCGAGGACGGAACGGATCGTTTTCCTGGGACAAGCAGGACCCCGGCCAGAGGCTGGCAGGAGGCGATGGTCCAGAGGGCCGGAGTGGTGTCGGTCTGGAGGGGCAGGATCAGCATGGGCGAACGATCTTGCTGCTTGGGGGTCTTGGAGGGGGTGATTGGATAGTCAGAGAAAACAGTTTCTGGCCGGCCGCGTCAAGTCACGGGTCCGGGTCCACAACCTATCAGTGTTTCGGACTGCGTTTTGCGGGCGGCTGGCATCAGGTGTGGTAGTCGGCATTGAGTCGAACGTATTCGGCCGTCAAATCGCTTGAATAAAACCGGATCGTGCCCGGTCCGGAACCAAAATCGAGCTCGATGAGGGTTTCCCGAGCGGCCTGGATCGACGCCGAAACGGCCCCTCCATCGAACGCCACCGGAGCCCCATCGCGGAAGAGCAGGGTACCGTTGAGCCGGAGGGTGAGCTTCTCCGGGTCAAATTTCACCCCCGCATAGCCCGCTGCCGAAACAATCCGACCCCAGTTGGGATCCGCGCCGCAGATCGCAGTCTTGACCAGAGGGCTGTCGGCGACGCTTCGCGCGAGCTGCCGGGCATCGTCCCGCGAGGCACAGCCGCAAACCTCGATCCGCAGCACGTGCGTGGCTCCCTCGCCGTCATCGGCGATTTCCCGGGCGAGTGTCTCACAGGCATCTGCGAGGGCCTTGGCAAACGCCTCGAGCCCCGCTCCCGAGAGCGGCTTCCCGCCGGCAGCGCCGTTGGCCAGCAGCAGGACGGTGTCGTTGGTGCTCGTGTGGCCGTCCACGCTCACGCAATTGAAGGTTTCTTCGGCCGACTCACGCAGCAGCCGCTGCGCATCGGCCGCCCGGACCGGCGCGTCGGTGAGGATCACACCGAGCATCGTTGCCATCCGCGGGCCAATCATCGCCGCTCCCTTCGCCATGCCGAAGAGCGTGTACCGGCGGCCGTCCACCACGAACGAGGAGCCCGAGAGCTTGGGGCGAGTGTCGGTGGTCATCATCCCCCGGGCCGCGGTGACGGCCGAATCGGCATCGCTGCCCAGCTTTGCCGCCACGCTCTCGATGCCGGCGCGGATTTTCTCCAGCGGCAGAAACTCACCGATGATGCCAGTCGAGAGCACCAGGGCCGCCCCCTCATCCACGCCCACGGCGCTTGCGGCCGCGGCAGCCATCGCCCGTGCATCGTCGAGACCGCGATGGCCGGTGCAGGCATTGGCGTTTCCCGAATTGATCGCGATCACGCGGAAGCCCTCACCGGGCGTGCGGCTGCGATCGAACGCCACGGGCGCGGCAAACACCAGGTTCGTCGTGTACACGCCTGCCGCCGTGGCATCGTGATCGGAGACGATCAGCGAGATGTCCTCACGGTTGGGGTTTCGCTTCAGTCCGGCATGGGCGCCCGCGGCGCGGAATCCCTGGGGCAGAGGAGGGATCGGCAGGCGAACGGGTGTTTCAGTGATGGCCATCAGTTGTTTCTCGCGTGATTCCGCCTGCCGGGAGGGCATTGCCAGCGTCGGGACATAATTCTACGTTCACCCCGTCTGCAGGGATGTCATTTCCATCGCGGTTACAGCAGTCCGGAGGTTTCCGGGAGCCCGAACAAGCAGTTGAAGTTTTGGACGGCCGCCCCGGCCGCCCCCTTCACCAGGTTGTCGAGGCAGCTGATGAGCAGCACGCGGCCGCGGACGACGCGGGCCGTGATGTCGCAGAAATTGGAGTCAACGGTGTCTTTCGTACCGGGGAGATGGTCGACGATTCGCACGAACCGCTCACCAGCGTAGGCATCGCGGAGGATCTGCATGACGGCCGACTCTGCGATCGGCTGTTTGGGCCGGATATAGATCGTCGAGAGGATGCCGCGGTCCATCGGAGCCAGCTGCGGCGTGAAGATGACGCTGGGCATCGCGGCGGCGTGCCGGTTGATCACCTGCTCGATCTCCGGCGTGTGGCGATGTCGGCCCACGTTGTAGGCCGACATGCTTTCGTTGCACTCCGGGAAATGCGTCATCAATTTCGGCGAACGACCGGCGCCGCTCACGCCGCTCTTGGAGTCGATGATGATGTCGTCGGTCTCGAAGAGACCGCTCTTCACCAGCGGCGCCAGCGGCAGGATCGCCGATGTCGAGTAGCAGCCCGGATTCGCGACCAATGCCGCTCCGGCGAGTTGCGACCTGAAAAGTTCGGGGAGACCGTAGACCGTCTGCCCGAGTCGACCGGCGTCGGGATGCTCATGCCCATACCATTCGAGATAGGTGGCGGCGTCATCGAGCCGGTAGTCGGCGCTGAAGTCGACGACCTTCGCTCCTGCGGCCAGCACCCGCGGGATGATCTCGGCACTCGCGCAGTGCGGCAGGCAGCTGAAGACGCACTCAGCCCGGCTGCCCACCTGCTCGGGCGTCAGGTCCTCGAGCGGCAGATCAAGCCGGCCCACGAGGCTGGGGTGCACGCTCGAAACCGGCGTGCTGCCCTCCTGACGGCTGGTCACGGCAACGATCTTGGCCTGCGGGTGACGCAGCAGAATCTTGAGGGCTTCCAGGGCCGTGTAGCCAGTGGCGCCGAGGACAGCGACGGTGATCATCGGAAAAACCTGCAGGGGGCGGGACGGGGGCGTTTTTATAGCGTTCAGGGGTGAAATGCTCCACCTCTGCCCAGCTAACGCAGAGGTCTTGTGGGCTAAACCGCCGGGGGCGGTGCAAGCCTCCGACTCGGGGGCAGGATAGCCCTACTCGCTCCGGCTTCCACCGCCCCCGGCTCGTCGAAGAGTACAGCAACGCTGCAAGTCAGGGCGGCGTCTTCAGCAGTTGCCGGCGATCAGCCGTTTTTCGATGAGGCGGATGAGCCAGGCGGCA
>CANETO010000358.1 GCA_947440895.1 Planctomycetaceae bacterium
GGGGTCGAGATAGAGCGTCTTGTGCAGACAGGCCTCGGCGCGGTCGAGATCGCCGGTGAACCGGTGCAGCATGCCCATCAGGAAAAAGACCTTCGCATCGGGACCGAATTCCTGCTGGTGTCGTTGGCACATCGCCAGGGCTTCGGCGTAGCGGCCGTCATTGGCCAGACGGCCCGCTTCACGAAGCAGGTTGTCGACACCTCGCAGGCCCGGTTCCACCATCTCGCTCGAGGCTGGCGGGGTGGCCGCGGCTGGACTCGGAGCCGGGGGAATCGCCACCGCGGGAACACCACGGTGCAACGCAACGGCGCGGGGCGATGGAGAGGCTATCGGGCTCGCCAGAAAACCTTCGGACGACCGGGTGCCGCGGCGGAGCGTGAACGCCGAGGTGCCGGCGGCGGGAACCCAGCGGCCCTGCAGGATCGGCGGTTCAGCGGCGCCCAGCACGAGCAGGCCGTCTGGCGCCAGGAGGCGGTCGATCGCCTGCTCCGCGCGCCGGCGGGCGTCGGGGGTCAGGTAAATGAGCAGGTTGCGGCAGAAGACCACGTCGTAGGGGTCGCAGTCGGCGGCGAACGATGCGTCGAGCAGATTCCCCTGGAAGAATTGGACTTGAGTTCGCACCGTCGCGACGAGTTCGGCGCTCGTTCCCTGCGTGTGGAACCATCGCTCCCGGAAGGCGACGTCGGTACCGCGAAACGCGTTGGCGGAGTAGGTCGCCGCCATCGCCTGCTTCAGGACGGTCCGGCTGACGTCGGCCGCGTCGATTTTGAATTGCGAGGCGGACAGTCCGGCCTCGAAGAGTGCCATGGCCACGCTGTAGGGTTCCTGGCCGGCGGCACACGGCACGCAGAGGATGCGGATCGGGGTCTGTCCGGGAGCGGTGGCAAATGTGGCCGCAAACCGCTTGAGAAATTCGAAGACCTGCGGGTCGCGGAAGAACCAGCTTTCCGGCACCACCACCTCGTCGATCAACCGGACCCGTTCCTCGGCGTCCCGAGCGAGACGGGCGAGAAAGGCCTTGTCGTCGGTCTCGCCGCAGGCCTCCCTTCGCACCCGTACGGCCCGGGCGATAGCGGCGTTGCCGATCGTCTGGGCATCCAGCCCGATCCACTGTTCCAAGAGCGTCACCAGGGCCTGCTCGGGGCGGGTGGCGACACGATCGTGCGCGGTGTTCATGGCAGTGACGTCAATCCGGCCCGCAGGGAATCGAGGGTGACGCCGGCGCGGGCGTGATCAGATCGGCCACGAGCGCCGGGGGCAGGAGGTGTTCGATGGCGAGGAGTTGGAGGGTGCGACCAGCGATCCGCAGCACCCGGCCCAGGTAGGGGGCTGCCGGCGTGTGCAGAGCGGGCAAGGAAGCCTCGGCATCGGCGTCATTCCAGAGCGACAAGACGTTCTCCGCAACGGCTCCCAGCCGGATGGTCTGATGTGTGGCCGGATTGCCAGCCAGCGTGTATTCCACCACGATCACCCGTGTGCTGAGCCGTTCCTGGAGGGGATGGTTGGTCAACAGCCATCCCAGGTCGACCAGGGGGACGAACTGGCCTCGATGCATGAAGATACCACGCAGGAAGGCGGGCATGTGCGGAATGGGCCGCGCTGTCACCAGCGGCAGCACCTCGATCACCCGGCGTGTTTCGATCGCATAGGCCTCGTTCCCGACGGTGAAGGAAAGCAGTTGCATGTCCGGGGGAACGCGGGCCACAAACCGAAACAGCGGAAGGGCCGCGGTTTCAGATCGTGAACCGCGAAACCTCCTCCTTCAGGTCTCCGACCGCGCCGCGCAGGTGGCTGGTCGCCGTATTGAATTCGCCGAGCGATGAAGCGGTGCGAGATGCTCCGTCGGCAAGACGAATCATCGCCTCGCGGATCTGCGCCGCCCCTTGCGACTGGGATCGCATGCCCTCGGTGACCTGGCTGAACCGGTCGTGGATGCCGTGAACGGCTGAGATGATCTCCCCGAGTTTGGCGGAGACGTCGCCAATTTCGCTGACGCTCGATCGCACCTGCCCGGCAAACTTGTCCATCTCCATCACGCCTGTCGAGACGCTCCGCTGCATCTCCCTGACCATCTGCTCGATGTCGAGGGAGGCCACCGCCGTCTGGTCTGCCAGACGGCGAATTTCACGGGCCACCACCAGGAAGCCGGCGCCGTACTCGCCTGCTTTCTCGGCCTCAATGGCAGCGTTGATGGAGAGCAGATTCGTCTGATCGGCCACCTTCGTGATGGTGGTCACCGCCAGATTGATGGTGGCCGCCCGCTCGTTGATCAACGCTAGTTTGGCACTGAACGATAGCGTGCTGTCGGCCAGTTGCCGCATGGTCGTATCCATGCTGGCCAGATTTCGACGGCCGTCGGTCGCCATCAGTCCGGTACCGGCGGCCATCTCGTTGACTTCGGTCATCGTCCGCAGCAGTTCCTGGCTCGTGACCGAAATCTGCTTGACGGCCGCGACGGCCTGGCTCGTCGAGGCGCCGTAGTCGGCGATCACCTGCTGCTGTTCGTTGGAGGTGGCCTGGATCGCCGTGGCGGTGGAGATCAGCGCCACAGAGGATTTCTGAATCCGGCCGATCAATCCACGGAGGTTGTCCGTCATCGTCTGAATGGCGGTCAGCAGGGCGCCTGTTTCGGCATCGCTGAAGGTGCTGCCTCCACCAGGCATGGCGGTGGCCCGCAGGTCGCCTCCGGCCACCCTCCGGGCGACCTCCACCGCCGTCCGGATGGGGGTGGAAAAGCTCCGCGCCAACGCGAGTGCTGCCAGCGTGACGCCGAGAATGGTCGCCACCGCCAGGCCGATGATCGCGGCTGGTTGCAGCCAGAGGACGGCATAGGCTTCACTGACGTCCTGCTTGACGCACAAGCCCCAGCGGTAGCTCGGCAGAAACCGCCAGGCCGCCACCACGTTCTCGCCGCGGTAGTCGATCACCTGGCCATATCCCTCCTCGCCCTTGGCGGCCCGCTGGGTCGCCAACCCCTGGGTCGAGCCGATCGGAATGGTCCTCCGGAAAGCCGCATCCCCCTCGTGTCGCAGCGGCGCGGTGACGAGCACGTTGTCACCCTGTCGTTCACCCGTGACGATCTCGCCCGTAACGCCGAGTCCGCTGAGATCGGAGAGAATCTGCCAGATGCGTTGGGGGCCGATTCCGAGCGCCAACACACCGACCA
>CANETO010000359.1 GCA_947440895.1 Planctomycetaceae bacterium
ACGATCCACGCACCAAAGCCAAGAGCCAACTGGAAGCCAACGAACAGGAGGATCGCCAGCGACCAGCGGCGGGCTGCGGGTCGCCCTCCAGTTCGAGCGACGATCGCCGCGGCGATCGCCAGCGCCGCCACAGCCAAGGCGCCCGCCAGATGAAACACCACGAGCCATCGGAACGTCGTGGGGTCGACCGAAGCATCGAGATGCCGCAACTGCGCGCCAGCGACGAGTTGCACATAGCTCGCCAGAGCGAGGCCGGCGGACGTTCGTGCTGCCAACGCTGACGGAGACGGGCCTGCCGCGACGCGGCCGGAGGCAGACCGACCGGCAGAGGGTGTTCGGGTGAGCGTGGCGATCGCGACAGCCACCGCGAAAAACAGCGGGCCGGTGCAGGCATGCACCTTGGCTACCGTCTTGTCGTCGAGGAGCACGCGGGCGCCACCGAGCACTCCCTGCACCACCACCAGCAGCACCGCTGCCGCGGCCAGTGCCCGGACTGCAGGACTGAGGCGACTCCTCCAGACAACAGCCGCCAACACCAGCGAGATGATCCCGACGAGGGCGCCCAGCAGCCGGTGACCGTGCTCCAAAAACAAATCCCACGGCCCATAGAACCAGTCGGCCCATGGGAACAGAAACATGTTGTGGCCATAGGTGCCGGGCCAATCGGGCACCGCCATGGCCGCATCAAACGTGGTGACAAGTGCCCCAAAGCAGAGCAGCACTGCCGTCACCGCGACGAGGAGGCACGCGATGGCATGCGGCCAGATCAAGGAGCGGCTTTTCATTTGGGGCTTCGGCTGATGCCTCGGTGGTCGATCTTCACGTGTCTAGCAGCCCTCGCAGCCGCCGGGACGGCTGCCTCGTTCGGTAAGGCTGCCTGGTTCAGTGCGCGGCCGCAGCAGCTGCGGCTGCCAGGGCGTTCGGAGGGTCGGTCTGCATGAGGTGGTCTTTGTCGGCTCCGGGCACGGAGTATTCATAAGGGCCACGATGCACCACAGGCTGGAAGTCGAAGTTGCCGTGGCCCGGGGGACTCGGCGCCGTCCACTCAAGCGTGTTGCTGTTCCAGGGATTGCGACCAGCGATAGGACCGAAAAACATGCTCCAGAAGAAATTGCTCGCGAAGATCACCTGCGTCGCCACCATGCCGATCGCGCACCACGTCATGAAGGCGTTGAGCGGTTGCAGGTGGTGGAAGGTCTCGTAGTGGTAGGCGTCGGCAAGCCGGCGAGGGAAGCCGACCGCGCCGAGAATGTGCATCGTGAAGAACGTGCCGTTCAGGAAGATAAATGTGAGGAAGAAGTGCACCTTGCCCCAGAACTCGTTCATCGTTCTGCCGAACATCTTCGGGAACCAGAAGTAGATCGCCGACCAGACACCCATCGCGGTGCCCGCGAAGAGCACATAGTGGAAGTGGGCCACGATGAAGTAGGTGTCGTGGATGAAGATGTCTACGGGCGTGGCCGCCATGAAGATGCCCGACAGTCCGCCGATGATGAACATCGATACAAACGACAGGGCAAAGAGCATGGACGTGGTGAACTGGATCCGACCGCCCCAGACTGTGCCGAGCCAGTTGAACGTCTTCACGGCACTCGGCAGGGCGATCATCATCGTCGACACCATGAACGTCACGCCGAGAGCGGGGTTCATGCCCGACATGAACATATGGTGGCCCCAGACGATGAAGCCCAGGCCCGCGATACCGGCAATCGAGTAGACCATCGGCCGATACCCGAACAGCGGCTTCCGCGCGAACGTGGTGAGGATGTCAGACACCATCCCCATCGCCGGCAGGATCATGATGTACACGGCCGGATGGCTGTAGAACCAGAAGAGATGCTGCCAGAGGAGCGGCTGACCGCCTCCAGACCCCGTGAGGGCGTTGTTGACGATGTTGCCCTCGGGCGAAAAGAAGCCGGTGCCGAGCATTCGATCGGAGAGTTGCATGAAGCCGGCCGCCGTCAGCACCGGCAGGGCGAAGGCCTGCAGGATGGCGGTGATGAACATGGCCCAGATCGTCATCGGCAGACGAAACATCGTCATGCCCGGAGCCCGCATCAGGATGATCGTCGTCAGGTAGTTGACGCTGCCGAGCATGCTGGAGATGCCCACCATCGTCAGACCGAGGAGCCAGAGCGTCTGCCCCATACCCATGCCGGGCGACGAATTCATGTTGGTCGAGAGCGGCGGATAGCTCGTCCAACCGCCCGAGGCGGCGCCACCCTCGACGAAAAAGCTCGCGCCGAAGAGGAGGAACGCCGGCCACATGAACCAGTACGAGAGCATGTTGAGCGTCGGAAAGGCCATGTCGTCGGCACCGATCATCAGCGGGATCAGAAAGTTGCCGAAAGCGCCGGCGAGGATCGGGATGATCACAAGGAAGATCATCACGCTGGCGTGCATCGTGAAGAGCATCGTGTAGAACTCGGGCGACATCTGACCGCCCTGCTGGGCGAACAGCTTTCCGAGCACGGGCACGTCCGACCACGGCCAGGCGATCTGCCAACGTACGGCCAGTGCCAGCAGGCCACCGATCAAGAACCACAGCAGCGTCGAAAACAGGAACTGAAGACCGATCACCTTGTGGTCTTTGGAAAACACGTAAGTCGAGAGGAATTCCGCTACGGGCCTCGGCTTGCGGGCAGGCGGAAGGGTCGTGGCGGTGCCCTGCGAAAGCGTGGATGCGGTGACTGTGCTCATGGTTCTCTCCAAAGACGAGCGGAACGGTGAATCGTGAATAAGGTGGATGACTCAGTCGGCGGCGGATGCGGTGATGTCTTCGCTGGCCGGTTGCGTGGCTTCCTGACGGGCATAGGTCTCTTCGAGCCACCGGTCAAAATCGGCGCGAGACTCGATCGTCACCCGGCCCTTCATCTTATAGTGTCCCCAACCGCAGAGTTCGGCGCACACAATGTCAAACGCTCCGGTCTCCGTGGCCTTGAACCAAACGGGGATTTTCATGCCTGGCACGGCATCCTGCTTGATCCGGAAATTCGGCAGGAAAAAGCTGTGCAGCACGTCCATGCTCTTCAACTGAATGAGGATGTCCTCGTCGACCGGCAGGTGCAGATCGTTGGTCAGGAACAGGTCATCCCGGGTGCCGAGCATATTGTCGCGGCCCGGATAGCGGAGCCGCCATTCAAACTGTCTGGCAACAACCTCCACC
>CANETO010000360.1 GCA_947440895.1 Planctomycetaceae bacterium
GGCGTTTGGAAGGGATGTGCGTGTGGGAAGGATTCTCTGCGTGGCGAACCAAAAGGGCGGCGTCGGCAAGACGACGACTTCCTGTAACCTCGCTGCCGGCCTGGCGCGGGGTGGCCTCCGCACGCTCCTTCTCGACCTCGACCCGCAGTGCAACGCAACCACCGGCTTCGGCGTCACACCGGCGTTGACCCACCCCCTCGTGTCCGAGGCGCCGCTGTCCGAAGCGGTCGTGGAGACAGGCATTCCCAATCTCTGCATTGTTCCCGGAAGCCGCAGTGTCCGCGACGTCGAGCGGATCGCGGCCGAGGCGAGAAGCGGTTCGATGGTGCTCGAAAATCATCTCGCTCGCGGGCTCAATGCCTGGGACTATTGTCTGATCGACTGCCCGCCCAGCGTGGGCGAACTCACGCGAACGGCGCTGGCCGGGAGCACCGAGGTGCTGATGCCCATTCAATGCGAATACTTCGCGCTCGAAGGACTCACCCAGATGATCGAGGTGATCCGCGACGTGATGGCCGAGCGGCCCGGACGGCTGCGGTTCAGCGGGATCGTGCTCACCATGCATGACGCCGCGCTCGAATTGACCAACGAGGTCGAGGCCGAGGTCAGGGACTTCTTCGGGGAGATCGTCTTCGAGACGGTGATCCCGCGCGACGTGGCCGTCTCGGAGGCGCCCAGCCACGCGCAGAGTGTGCTCGATTATGCCCCGCGCTCACGAGGAGCGCGGGCCTACACGGAACTGTGCATGGAGGTACGCGACTGTGAGTAAGGAACGACGCTTGGGCCGTGGGCTGGAGGCATTGCTGGGCCGGGCAGGGATCGATCCGTCGCCGGCCGCGCCGGCGACGCACGGCAGCGCCGCGGTGGCCGCGGTGCCGCCCCGTGCCGAACTGGGGGCAGGAGCTGCCCGACTCATCCTGCACAAGCCCGAAGAACTGGAACAGGCCGCTGCGTCGCTCCCCACCAATGAGATCGCCGAAGGCCTCATCGACCCCAACCCTTGGCAACCGCGGAGCATCGTCAACGACACCGATCTCATCGAACTGGCCAACAGTCTCCGGGAGCACGGGCTCGTCCAGCCGATCGTGGTCCGGGCGCACGGCGACCGCTACCAACTGATCGCCGGGCAGCGTCGGCTGTTCGCCGCGCGGCGGCTGGGCTGGGGCAGGGTGCCGGTCCGCGTGCTCGAGGTCGACGATCGGCAGATGTCGGAGATCGCCATCGTCGAAAACCTTCAGCGTCGTGACCTCGACCCGCTGGAGAAGGCGTCGAGCTTCAAGCAGTATCTTTCCGCCTGGGGTGGCACGCAGGACGAACTCGCCAAGCGGCTCTCGATCGACCGCTCCACGGTGGCCAACCTGATCCGGCTGCTCGAACTGCCCGAGCCGGTGCAGAAGCGGCTGCGGGCGGGCACGATCTCGATGGGCCATGCGCGGGCTCTCTTGCCGCTGGGAGACGAGGACGAACAGGCCCGGCTCGCCGACCGAATCGCATCGGATGGGCTTTCCGTTCGCGCGATTGAATCCGAGGTCGCCGAGATCCTTCGAGCCGATGACCTCGCCGACGATGACGGGCTGGTTGACGAGGGAGACACGCAGCCAGCTTTCGGAGGCACCGCCACGGCGGCGGGCACCGCGTCAAAGCGCAAGGCAGGCCGACCGGCCACGAGGCGTTCCAGCCAGACGGTGGCCGTGGAGAATGATCTGCGACGGGCGTTGGGGGTGAAGGTCGTGGTCCACGCAACCAGCAAGGGCACCGGCCGGATCGTGATCCCGTTCACCGACCTCGACGAATTCCAGCGGCTCTTCGAGCACCTCACGGGCTGACTCGTCAGTCACTGCGGCAGGCCTGGTCCGCAGGCCTGCCTTCGGGGCGTAGCGCAGTTGGCAGCGCGCCTGGTTTGGGACCAGGAGGTCGAGAGTTCGAATCTCTCCGCCCCGATTTCCTCTCGACGCTCACCTGCCGCGGTTGCACCGGTGCAGCAAGTGAGCGGGCGAGGGCGACTTAACTCGTAGGCGACTTTTTTTCCTTGAGTCGCTTGATGATGACCGCGGTGAGATCGTCTCCCTGGGGTGTGCCACCCGAAAACTCGACCACTGCCCGATAGAGAATGTCGATCAATTCGGCCGCCGACGCATCGCGGTGGCGGTGCACAAGTTCGGTCACGCGTCCGGTCCCAAATTGTTCGTCGTCGCCGTTGACCCACTCAAAAAACCCGTCTGTCAGCAGCACGAGCATGTCGCCGGGGGCGAGCTCGTGATCGACGGCGGGCTCGTATTCCAGTTCGGGCACGACTCCCAACGGCAGTCCCTGGGAGTCGAGTTCACGGAAGCTGGCGTCGACTGCCGCATAGGCCAGCAGCGGCCCCTGGCCCGCACTCACGTAGGTGATGGTATTCCTCTCGGGAGCGAGCACACCGAAGAATGCCGTGACAAACCGGCCTTCGGGCAGGTCCTGACTCAGCAGGGCCTGCACCTCGTTCACCGCCCGTCGCAAGTCGGGCTTGTGGAGCACGATGGCGCGAAACAGCGCCCGGGTTTCCGACACCACCAGTGCCGGGCCGATACCGTGCCCGGTGGCATCGGCAATCGTGATGGCAAGCCCTCCGCCGTCCACCGGCATGAAGTCGAAGTAGTCGCCGCCCGTCTCGTCGGCTGGCCGGTTCCAGCCGGCAATGTCGAAGCCGGGTATGACGGGCGGATCGCGTGGCAACAGCCCCCGCTGGATGTCACGGGCAATGTTGAGATCCCGCTCAATCCGCTGCTTGACCGCGAACTGCTCCAGAAGCAACTGCCGGTGGATCGCCACGCCGGCCTGCGTCCCGAGGAATCCCGCGATTTCCTCGTCGCGGGCAGCGAATGGGCCGCCCAGTTTGTTGAGCAACTGCAGCACGCCCACGGTCGCACCGTCGTGGGCGATAAGCGGGATCGTCAGCATGCTGCGAGTGCGATAGCCGCTCCGTCGATCAAACTCCGGGTAAAACCGTGGATCGGCGTAGGCGTCCGGAATGTTGATCGCCGTACCGCTCCGGGCGACCTCGCCTGCGATCCCCAGCGTGATGGGAAACCGGATCTCCTCGATCGGCGCGCCGGCAATGCCCGTGGCCAGCCGACTGGAGAGTTCTCCCGCCTTTCGGTCGAGGAGAAACACCGTGGCCC
>CANETO010000361.1 GCA_947440895.1 Planctomycetaceae bacterium
CGGAGCGCAGTCAGCATCGAGTGAGCGAAGGACAGGATGTCCGGAGCGAACGTCCGGCGATGGGGCATGGGCAGCCCCGAACCGTCGCCAGCGGGCCAGAGAACCCCCGGCTTGACCGCAGTTTCCGCGGTTTTAGACTCTGAGGGGAGGCCTCTTTACGGCAGCCTCCCCTGGCCAGCCGTTTTCTCCTTCTCTTTCGTGAGGACCTCCTTCCGTGCCCGGCACATGCGTTATCGGTCTGCAGTGGGGCGATGAAGCCAAAGGCAAGCTCGTCGACATCCTGACGGAAGACCATGAGATCGTCGTCCGCTATCAGGGCGGCGCCAACGCCGGCCACACCGTTGTCTCCAATGGCCAGACCTGGAAGCTCTCCCTCATCCCCAGCGGCATTCTCCGTGACAACGTCGTGTGCGTGATCACCGGAGGCGTTGCCCTTGATCCCGCCAGCGTGATCAAGGAAATCGACATGCTCGAGGGCCGCGGCGTCCGCGTCGAGGGAAAGCTGCGGATCAGTGACCGGGCCCACCTCGTGTTCCCGTGGCACGTCGCCGAAGACAAGTTGCTCGACGGCAGCCTGTCGGGAGGCGAGGCGATCGGCACAACCGGCCGCGGCATCGGCCCCTGCTACCGCGACAAGGTCGGACGGTCGTTGGCGATTCGCTTGGGAGACCTCTACCGCGAGGAGTTTCGCGGCCGTCTCGAACACATCGTTGGCATCAAGAACCAGCTTCTTTCGGGCTGGCATTCCAATGGTTCCAGCAAGCCCGACCTGCTGGACGCTACCGCAATCCATTCCCAGTACATGCAGTTTGCGGAGCGGCTGCGGCCCTACGTTGCAGATACGACCGCCTACCTACTCGACAAGATCGAGGGGGGCAGCCGGATGCTCTTCGAGGGGGCGCAGGGAGCGCTGCTCGATATCGACCACGGCACCTTCCCGTTCGTCACCAGCAGCAATTCGTCGGGGGTCGGCGTGTCCAGTGGCTCGGGTATACCGGGGCGGTGGATCGAACGGGTGATCGGCGTCGTGAAGGCGTATTCGACGCGAGTCGGCGGTGGGCCGATGCCAACCGAGCAGAACAACCAGATCAGCGAGCATCTTCGCGAGCGAGGCCGAGAATATGGCACCGTGACGATGCGGCCACGGCGGTGCGGATGGTTCGACGCCGTCGCGGCCCGCTACACGGCCCGGCTGTCGGGCGTGGACGAACTGGCAGTGATGCTGCTCGATGTTCCCAGCGGCCTCGACGAACTGAAGATCTGCACGGCGTATGATGTGGATGGCACGCAGACGAGCCACTTCCCCAGCCAGATCGATGACCTCAAAAAGGCCAGGCCGGTGTATGAGACGCTGCCAGGTTGGAGCGAGGATCTCACGACGGTCCGGAGTTACGATGCCCTGCCGGCCACTGCAAAGGCGTATGTTACCCGGATCGGAGAACTGCTCGGACGGCCTGTTTTGACCGTTTCGGTCGGTCCCGACCGCGCGCAGACGATCTTCTGTGACCGCACCGCCCACGAGCAGAAATCATGGTCACGTTCCCAGCACCGCACCCCGGCGAATGCCTGATGCCCGGTCAGACTGGCACTGCGGCAGATGTGTCGGGCAAGCAGCCGGTCAGCTCCCCGGCGAAGGTCTCGGAACAGGCCGGACGACCGGTGCCCAGGCACATCGCCATCATCATGGATGGCAACGGCCGCTGGGCCGTTCAGCAGGGGCTGCCCCGGATCGAGGGGCACCGCCGCGGCGTGGCCAGCGTGCGGCGGATCACCGAGCACTGTGCGCGGCTGGGTATCGAACAGCTCACGCTCTATTGCCTCTCCAGCGAGAACTGGCGAAGGCCGGCCCACGAGCTCGACTTTCTGATGCACCTTCTCGAGCAATACATGATCGAGGAGCGGTCGCTGCTCACCAGGGAACGGATCCAACTGTCGATGATTGGACGGCGTGAAGGGCTGCCCTCCTCGACGCTTCGTGAACTCGACCGCACCGTCGAACTCTGCGCCGGCAACGACGGCCTTCGGCTCTGCCTGGCGATCAATTACGGCTCGCGGGCAGAGATCGTCGCTGCCGCGAAGACGCTCGCGGCCGAGGCCCGCGATGGCAGGCTCGATCCTGACCAGATCGATGAGCAGGCGGTGGCGGCCCGACTCGACACCGCGGGAATGCCCGACCCCGACCTCCTCATCCGCACGGCGGGCGAGATGCGGATCAGCAATTTCCTGCTCTGGCAGATCAGCTATGCGGAACTGTGGGTCACCGACGTGTGCTGGCCCGACTTCGCCGAGTCGCATCTGGATGCGGCCATTGCGGCGTTTGCCAGCCGCGATCGTCGCTTTGGAGGGCTGAGCCAATCGTGAGCACCGGGCAGCCATCGCTGCGCCCGCACGCCGAGCCCCAGGGACTGGCGGCCGGGAAGTTCGCGTCTCGCGTTGTCTTCGCCGGTCTCGTCACGGCCGTCTTTGCGGCACTCGCCTGGGCCGACTGGCATGGTTTGGGGGGATCACCGCCGGCCTGGTGGCTCCTGCCGGTGGCGATCGTGCTGGCTGTCGGCAGCATCGACGAACTGGTGCGGCTCTTTGCGGCCCGGGATATTCGGTTGCCATCATGGCTGCTGCGGCCGGCCGTGGTGGCGATGGTTGTCTCGGCCGCAGCGGGCGCCGAGGCCTTTGCCGTGTCGTTCTCTGCTGCTTCTCCTGCAGCCGCCCTGGGCTGGCCAGCGGTGACGGCAGCGTTCGCCGTGATGACGCTGTTCATCGCAGAGATCGCCACCTACAGACCCCATGGCGGGGCGATCGAACGGCTTGCCGCCGGAATCTTCGCACTGGTTTTCATTGGCCTGCCGATGGCCTGCATCGTGAGCCTGCGGCTGCTCTGCCGGGAAAATATCGGCCCCGAGCAGGTCGGTCTGCACCACATGGGCATCCTGCCGTTGGTGAGTCTCGTTGCAGTGGCAAAGGCGGGCGACATTGCGGCCTATGTCGGTGGTTCGCTCCTGGGCAGGCGGCGGATGGCGCCCACGCTCAGCCCCGGCAAGACCTGGGAGGGAGCCATGGCGTCGTTGGCCGGCTCGTCCGCTGCGGCCTGGATCGTGCTTGAACTGCTGGCTGGTCATACCGCAGCGACTGGGCCCTGGGGCGGCTGGC
>CANETO010000362.1 GCA_947440895.1 Planctomycetaceae bacterium
CGGGCCGAGCAGTTTGGCCGACTGCACGACTGCCGGGAGTGCCACCAATCCAGCGCCCGCCTGACAGACAAAGGCCCAGCGGGTGTCGCCCGGCTTCCAGGAGGCGTAGACAACCTTGCCACCACCGAGCCAGAGGCCGAGGACAAAGGTGGTGAGGATGGCGGCCATGAAGAGGCCGCCCTTCGTCGTGCGGCCCTGATACAGCTGCCCGAGACCCGGCACGGCCCACGACAGCACCGCGGCGAGCGCGGGATTACGCAGGTCGATAGCAGAGCCATCATCGGGCGAGATCGCCACGATCCTCGAAAGCTGCGGCTCGGCTGCTCTGCCAACGCTGGAAGTCACACTGCGGTTCCCGTGCACCCTGCAGCGGTAGCGGTCGATACCCGCATCCCTGCTTGGCAACACTTCCAATGTAAGCGATCACGGTGGGAAAAAAACTGCTCCCACTCTTCGCTCGCGTGTGAACCGCAAAACAGTCTACGCGGTCAGCCCCACAGCCGGCGGACCACCCGCACCCGCGGCTGGATCGGTGCACTGTCACCGTCCGACTCTGTCACAGCGTCGTCGGGCACGACGGCATCCCGGATCTCTCCGGCAGCGGCCAGCGAGAGTTCACGCCAGGCACGTTCAACCGTGGCAGCGTCGACACGGTCGAGCCCATCCCCGGCGGCGGCGGCCAGGGTAAGCTGGGCAAGCTGGCTAACCTTGCGTGGCACGCCGCCGGCAAACCGCGCCAGGGTTGCCGCAGAGTCGGCGGGAAAGATGGCCGGATCGCCCCCCACGCGGGAGATCGCCTGGGTCAGGAATGCCGCGACGTCGTCCTCGCTCCAGACGGTCAGTTCGATCCGCAGGCTCGCCCGCTGACGGATGGAGGCGGGCACCCGCGCAAGCCCCGCTTGAGTCGCCGTGGCCACCACGACCGTGCGGGCAAAGCGAGGCTCGGCGGCACCCACCAGTCGCGCGATCCCGTCGAGCGCGTCGGCAGGTGCCTCGTCGATGTCGTCGAAGACGAGCAGGGTCGGACGCTCCATAAGCGTGTTTTCGCGGAGCCGGTTCTCGAGCTTCTGCCACGGCCGCAGGGGCTCAGCGCGGCTGAGCGGATCGAGCGGCAGACGCTCGAGAAGCAGTTCGATCCAGTCGCCCGCCGCGAGGCCACGGAGCGACAAGAGCGCCGTTTCGGCACCGAGACCGCCCAGGCGGCGGACCGCCATCGCGGCCAGATGGCTCTTGCCACAGCCTTCTGCGGCCGTCACCAGCCCGAACCGCTGCCGCTCCTCGAGCAGCCACTCCAGACGGGCCAGAGCCTCCTCCTGGGGGCCGCCGGCATGAAAGGTTGCCGGTTCCAGTCCGCCGTCGAAGGGTGCCCCGGTGAATTTCCAGTGATCGCGTGACATGATGGCGGAGTCTATCGAGATTGATGCCCCCGAGTCAGGACGAAGTTTTGCGGCAAAACCGCCAGTCTGCCCTTCCGATCCGCCTGCCGAACACCCAATGAGCGAACGATTCTTCACGCCCGTGCCGCCGGCGGCCGGCTCTGCCACGCTCGAGGGCGACGAGGCCCGTCACCTCACGCGAGTGCTCCGCGCGAAGGTCGGCGACCCAGTCGTGCTCTTCGACGGCACCGGCCGCGAGTGGCCGGCCCGCGTGGCATCGATCGGCCGCGATCGCGTGGCGCTCGATACTGCCGAGCCGACGATCGATCCGCAGCCCGGCGGGATCCCGCTCACACTCGCCGTCGCACTGCCAAAGGGGGAACGGCAGAAGTGGATGGTGGAGAAGCTCACCGAACTGGGAACGGCGAGGCTCGTGCCACTGGAGACGACCCGCGGCGTGGCAGAGGCGACCGCCTCCGCCCAGGCCAGACTCGAGCGGGGCGTGATCGAGGCCTGCAAGCAGTGCGGCCGCAACACGCTCATGGAGATTGCAGCTGGCCGCCCGCTCGACAGACTGCTTGACGAGGTGCCCGCCGATGTCTGCGTCGTGATCGCGCATCCGGGCGGGAGACCACTCACGGCTGACACGGTGCCGGCGTCGGCACGCGAGGTGATCGCTCTGGTCGGCCCCGAGGGTGGATTCACGGATCAGGAACTCGCCGCCGCGGAACACGCGGGCGTCATCCGCATCTCACTCGGTCCCCACATCCTCCGCGTGGAGACCGCCGCGATCGCGCTGGCCGCACGGCTGGCCCGATGACCCGCCGGGCATTTCATTCCCCAACGCAGCACGGGCACCGCTGCGGCACGTCGAGGACGAGAGTGGCGGCGTAACTCGCCTTGTCATAGCCCTCCCCCTTCTCCTCGGGCCTGACGAGGTGACTGACGACGAGCACCAGATTGCCCTCTTTCGGCGTGTAGCTGCACCGGCCGTCCGCGTCGGTCTTTCGTTCGTAATTCGGATCGAAGCCTTCGGCGAGCGTTGCCCCGCGCGGAATGAACGACACGACCTGGTCGGCCAAAGGCTCCCCCTTGTAGAGCAGTCGCACGACGATCGGCTTGCCAGGACCGCAGGCGAGCACCGGGTGGCTCTCCAATACCAGTTCAAGCGGATGACCGAGCGGCGCCGCTTGCGACGCCTCCGGCTTGGCGGGGTTGTCTCTCGACTCGGAGGCGAGAAAGTAGGTCTTGCCTCCCTTGAACCCCATCGCACCATGGCGGACGCCTTCGCGGAAGTGGGCCACGCAGTGGAGCCCCGCGGTCGCCGGCACGAACCGGCCCGACCAGTAGCCCTCCTTCGGCGCATAGCCGAGATCGACCATGTCGGGCACGAGGTCGGTCGTGCGGCCATCGGGGCCGATCACGTCGATCTTCACGCCCTCGAGCGAACCGAGCTTGCCGGCAATCTTGAAGTCTCGGTGCTCGTTGCCGTGGTTGCCCAGAAAGAGATCGACGTGCACGACGTCGTCGGGCCGAACCAGCCGCGGCGAGGCCTGCAGCCAGGTGTCGTGGGCATGGGCGGATGCAGTGGTCGCGATGACGATCGCAGCAAGCATGGCGGACCACCGGGGTTGCCCCCGCCGTGTCGCCGGACGTTCGCTACGGACATCCTGTCCTTCGCTCACTCCATGCTGGCTACGCTCCGCCATCCTGGCTGCGCTTGCCAGCAAGGCCGGCTCCACTGGCAGGGGCAACCCCTCGCTCGTCGAGC
>CANETO010000363.1 GCA_947440895.1 Planctomycetaceae bacterium
CAAGGTGCCAGAATCCGAAAGTATTCTGACGCGGGGGCACCTACAGCGGGTGGTTCAGGCTGGCATGGGGCTCCTCGGAGTCAAGGTGAAGGCTCGCGAGGTGGAGGACAACGGGCTGCCGTGGGTCAAACTCGTCGCGACCTCGGCGGAGACGCCCGAGGAAAACCAGAAATGGCAGGCAGAGGCTGCGGCCTCGCCGGGGTTCGAGGCCGCCAAGAAACTTGTGCAGGAGGCTGCCGCCGCCCGGGCGTCGCGAGTGGTCGTCGAGTCGTCTGCGGATGGCGTCAGAGTGGGGCATGAGGTGGATGGGATCATGGGCCCTGCCCGCTGTGTCACCACCAAAGCCAAAGGCAGGGGAAAATCAAAGCAGCCTGACGTCTGGGGAGATGCGCCGCCGCTCGAGGCGGCGGCCGGCACTGCGGCGCTCGCCGTGCTCAGCACGATTGCCGGGGCCGATGCGGCCAGGCTGAGTGGTGAGCCGGATGCCGGTTTCACGATCGAGGTCGACGGCAAGAAGCGGGCCTGTCGACTGGCTACCCGGTCCACGAAGACGGCCAAGCAGACGGTCCTCTCGATGGGACTGCCGCCGTTTGCCCCCAAGAAGCTCGAGGACCTCGGGATGCCGTCGGCGCTTGCCAACCGGGTCCGGGAACTCATCGGCATGGAGAAGGGCCTGTTCGTGGTGTCGTCGCCATCGGCGTCCGGCTGTTCAACCACGTTCGACGCGCTTCTCCTTTCGGCCGACCGTCTGCTCCGGGACTTCGTCTCGATCGAAGAGGTTGGCGCTCCACCCAGTGAGGTGCAGAACATCAAGCCGATGAAGTATTCCGCGCGGGCGGGGGAGACTCCCATCTCGGCGCTTACGCGGGCGATGCTCGAATATCCTTCCGCCATCGTGACGCGGGATCTGACTGACGCGGCACTGGCCGGCGAACTCATGAAGCTTGCCGACGACAAGCAACTCGTCCTCGTCAGCGTCCGAGCTGCCGATGCCAGCGACGCCATCCAGAAACTGCTCGATCTGGGCATCCCCCGGGATCAGCTTGCCCGCTGCCTGCTCGGATCGCTTTCCCAGCGGCTCATCCGCAAGCTCTGCGTGAAGTGCGGTGAGCCCGTGCCCACGCCGCCCGAGCTGTTGCAGCGGCTCAAGATGACCGCGGAAGCGTTGCCCACGGTGAAGCGGGCCTCGCCGCACGGTGGCTGCCAGGTCTGCTTCGGTCGGCAGTTTGTCGGCCGCACCGGCATCTACGAACTCGCCGCTGGTCCTACCGTCAGGCAGGCCATTGCCCAGAACCAGGCCGTCGGCCAGAAACTTGATCCGAAGGTGCTGCGGCAGGCGGCGATCAAGGACCGCATGCGTCCCCTGGCTGAAGAGGGGCTGGCGGCCGTGGCGGCCGGTGTGTCGTCGCTGGAGGAGATTCAGAGGGCCTTTGCCGTCAAGAAGGAGGCCGGGCCCACCGGAACCAGGAGATGATCATCACGTTTCTCTTGCTCGTGATCCTTGCCGCCGTGACCGGGATGCTCGTTCGCGAGGGACTTTGGCGAGCGGTCTTGATGTTCTTCAACGTGCTGTTCGCGGCGTCCGTCGCCACGGCCTGGTGTGCGCCGCTGGCCAATTGGCTCGAGGGGCGCCTGGCCCAGTACGCCTATCTGATCGACTTTCTATCGATCTGGCTGATCTTCTGTTCGGTGCTGGCGATTCTTCGCGAGGTGACCGACCGCCTGGCGCCCACGAGGGTGGAGTTTCCGCTGCTCGTGGAACGGATCGGGGTGGGCATCGCAGCGTTCATGACGGGCTGGGTGATGGTGGCCTTCACCGCCGCCACGCTGCACATGGCGCCTGTGCCTCGTGATGACGTGCAGCCGACGCCCGAGGCACGGATGTTTCTGGGACTCTCTCCCGACCGCAAGTGGCTGGGGTGGATTCGTGGCAGCTCGCGGACGGGGCCGTTCTCGAGGGGCATGGATGGCAACAGGCCCGATCGTATGTTTGATGGGAAGGCAGACTTCATCCTGCGGTATGCTGACAGACGGAAGGAAGTCGAGAGCCGTTACGTGCAAGCAATGGCGGAGAGGTAGACCATAATGGAGCCAGCGAGCGAGACGATCGCCTACCGACCGGTGAGCAAGGTCGCCGTTGCGGCCGTAGTGGCGGGACTCCTGTCGAGCCTGGCACTCACGACTCCAGTGCTCTGGATCCTGCCCCTCCTGGGCATCGTCGTGGCGATCGTGGGCCTTGCCGATGTCACGCGGTCGGGTGCGGAAAAAGCGGGGCGGGCCGCAGCGCTCGTGGGCCTTGCCCTCTCGGTGGGTTTTGGTGCCCAGGCCGTGACCGCGGCTGTGGTCTCGCGCACGATCACGGAGAGCCGCGTCAGGGCAGTGGCCTCCTTGTGGTGCAACGCTATTCGAGAGAACCGCCTCGCCGACGCGCAGAGCATGCTGTCTCCTCGCCTCCTGCCAGCGGCGCATTCTGATCACCCCGGTCACGAAGATGGCGACGAGCCCACGATCGGTTCCTTGCCGGCAGTGATGGCGATCCGTGGCTGTGGTGATGCTGTCGTCCGCACCGTAGAGAGCACGGGCCGCGACGAGGAGACCGGAGAGCAGTGGGGCGTGCGGATTCGCCTGTCGCCCTGCGCGGACGGTGGCGCGGTGGAGGTGCACCTGCAGCTTCAGCCGGAAATCGTGAACGAGCCGACGCAACGCGTGGAACGCTGGACGATCTCGCAGATCGACCTCGGGCCTTGATTCTGCCGACCGGCGCACCATAGCAACCGGGAACTGCTACATGGCCGGTGTCCCCTGGCTTCCGCCCGGGGCTTTGATTCAACCGCAATACCACCGCAGCCGGCGGGCGGGATTCAGCATGCAGCACCAGCGACCTGCGGTCGCCAAGAAAAAACGACACGATGTCGTGTTTTTCGTGAAGACTGCGTGGCAGGATGCCATGCGCAGCACCAGCGACCTGCGGTCGCCAAGAAAAAACGACACGATGTCGTGTTTTTCGTGAATACAGTCACTCTCGAAGGCCCCGGACGGCGTGGATCGAGTCGGCGCCCGCCGCCAGCATCACCAGACGGTCGAAGCCGAGTGCCGCCCCGACTCCCTCCGGCATCGCCGGACCGTGGGCGGCGAGGAGCCGC
>CANETO010000364.1 GCA_947440895.1 Planctomycetaceae bacterium
AAAGGCTCGCGGGGCGGCTCGCCGGCTGGAGGCCGTGGGCAAGCCTCTGGTGCTTTCGGGCGTGGCGCTCGACGGCAAGCAGGTGTCGCTCGAGTCGCTCCGTGGCACGCCAGTGCTGGTGCACTACTGGGCCACCTGGTGTGAGCCGTGCAAGGTCGACATCGCGCAGATCCGCGAGCTGGCGGCCAAGTATGGCCCGAAAAAGTTTGCGGTTGTCGGGATCGCCCTCGACTCGGAGAAGGCCCAATTGGAGAAGTTTCTGCAGTCCAAGCCGATCGCCTGGCCGCAACTCCATGAAGCGGGTGGCCTCGATGGTCGCTTGGCCGAGGAATTGGGAATTCTGACGCTGCCGACAATGATCCTTCTTGATGGCGAGGGTAAGGTCGTCGACCGTAACGTCGTGATCACCGAGCTGGAAAAGAAGGTCGACGCGTTGCTCGAGGGCAAGTGAGCAACTGCCGGCGCGGCATCGTGCTCGATATGAAATGGCTTTGCGGGACAGGTGGTCCTTTCGCTACCGTCTGGCCATGATGCTCTTTGCCATTGCCGTCAATCCGCTGCTGTGTGCCTTGGGAGCGGTGCAGATTCTCGGGATCGTGGCTGCCGCCTCGTCTCGCATGGCCGAGGGCACCCGCTACGAACGTGGGGGGCATTGGCTCTGCCTGCTCTCACTCGTTGTCATGGGCGGACTCTGCTGCTGGAGCCTCCAGTTGGGCCCTGGCGTGAGTGCCGCGTGCGCCGTGACGCTCACCCTCATGACGCTCATTGCGATCATGGACTTTGCGTAGTGCCCCCTACCCTGCTTGCCTAGTCTGCGCGGCTGCCCTGTCGTGGCCGGAGTTTTCGTTGGCGGCGGAAAAAAACTCCCCTTCGGCATGATCGTGCGCCGAAAAGAATTCAGGATCAGGTTGGGCACCATGTGCCCTCCTCTTCCTGAGAGGGCCTCCAGCAGCTTTGTGCCACGGGCCGCAGCCGAATCGATCCAAGGAGCCATGCATGTCCATTCTGAGATCTGCGTTCGTGATGGCCGTGGTCGGCACATCGTTCGTGATGCCGGCGGTGCGAGCCGACGATCTGGCGGGAACCGTTGCCGCAAAGCTGCGGGAATCCGGTTCCTTGGCCGGGTACAAGGTCAACGTCAAGGCGAAGTCGGGCACCGTCTGGCTGGAGGGCCGTGTTGCCGATCAAAAGCAGCTCAGTGCCGCCTTAAGCCTCGCCGAGAACACGCCGGGCGTGGAGCGGGTGGTTAATCGTCTCGCCATTGGCCAGCAGTCGGAGACTGCCGCTGGAGCCGCCACATTCGGCATGCCGGCCTCGGCATGGAGTGTTGCGGGGATGTCCAGCCAGCGAGCCACCAAGGGCTCGCCGGCGGCGGCCGTTGCTGCGAGTCGCGGCCAGGAATCGAACGTTCAGCTCACCCAGGCTCTGACGCCCACCACGCGGCAGCAGGGCAGCCCTTCCAGCCGGCAGACCTCGAACACTCCGCGTCCTCTGGCCATGTCGCCGGCGCGGCCCATGCAGCCGGTCGGCGGACAGCCGATGCCGCAGGGCATGCAGGGACGCGATCCCATGTCCGCGATGCGGGGGCCCGTGCAGCGGACGGCGATGCGGGGCGGCATGCAGCAGGGAGATCCCATGCACGCGCCCTCTCCCGGCGGCTATGAAGGGCCGGTGGCCGATGGCCAGATGGTGCCCGGATCGATGCGAATGACCGAAGGCGGGCCGGTAAACGGCGGTCCGGCTGAAGGCGGCTATGCCAGCGGCGGCCAGGCCGGGCCGGGTGGCTATGCCAGTGGTGGCCCGGGCTATTCCGGTGGTCCGATGCCGATGGGCGGCACCGGCGTCGGCATGCCGCCGATCCCAGGCCGGGGCGATGGCCCCAACATGCCCAACTACGCATGGCCCAGCTACGCTGCCTCGCCCAACGTCGCGGCGGTTCAGTATCCCTCCCAGTATTCCCCGACCGCCTGGCCCTACATCGGCCCCTTCTATCCCTATCCGCAGGTTCCACTCGGCTGGCGGCGGGTCTCGCTGGAATGGGATGACGGCTGGTGGTGGCTCGACTTCGATGAGCGGCACATCCACAGCCACCACCGCTAGGCCAAAGGCACACGCTCAACAGCCCAGCCGAAACGATCACGAACCACTCCCTCGCACGTCGGGGGAGTGGTTTTTTTATGCGCGTGTGGCGGGCAGCAGTCGTTGTTTCCTACCCAAACCGAAAAATCCACAAGTTCGACGGCCGCACAGTCGATACATCCTGCAGGATCGGTCCCCTGACCGCTGCCGGATCACCGCAGGAGGGTTTATTCATGAAGGCTCGAGTACGGTTCGTGACGCTGACGCTGATTCTGGCGGTAGTGGCATCAACACAGGGCGGCTGTTTCTGGCTCACTTCCCAGGGCCCGAACCTCGGCCCCTTGGCCTTTCCGATCCCGGTGCCGGTCTACATCCAGAAGCAGAAGGAAGACCAGTTCTGGAACTACGAGCGGTATGAGCGAGCCCCGGTGCTCGGCCCGATCCCGCCCGGCGGCCCCTGCGAGGCGATCGACGAGCCGAGCGACGACGAGGTGATGAGGGCGCTGGAGAAGGCCCGTCCCGTGCAGGGCAACTGGCCGTTCCTCTACGAGATTCAGCGGAACCATGTGCGGATCTCGAAGTGCAAGATCGGCGACTACATGGACCCGCCCCGCCACTATCCGCTCGCCGGTCCGGCCCAGCTGCACCACGCCCACTACAAGTGCACGATCTACTTCCAGGAAGTGAAGCGGGCCGGGTGGCCTGTGCCGCACACGCTGGTGGACGAAGACTGCCAGGAAGTCGTCTACATCGACCACGACCATCTCCACATGGTGGGCGACGTCGACACCGGCTGCGACGCGAATTTCTGACTCTACGCCGGCGGGGGCCATCCATGGCCCCCGCCGGCTGGGCGGCCTCCGGCCGCTGCCGCGGGGCCGCCCTTCAGGCGGCCAGCGTGACGCGCCGGGCGTTGAACTGGTGTGGCGAGCGGTATCCGCCGCTTACCCGGTGTCCCCCGGCTTCCGCCGGGGGCTTGTCTGCAGACGGTGCTCTGCAACGGGTGCGACCGTCATCCGTCGACCGTTGATTTGACCCGCACTCCC
>CANETO010000365.1 GCA_947440895.1 Planctomycetaceae bacterium
CGGTCGTGATTCACGGCGCGAAGGCGGTGCACTATCCCTGCCGGCCCGAGAACGGCTTCATCCCTGACCCGGCCGAGGTGGAATCGCTCGTTACCGACCGCACTCGGGCCTTGGTGGTCATCAATCCCAATAATCCCACCGGCGCCGTCTACCCGCGGGAGACGCTTGCGGCACTGGCCGGTATCGCCGAGAGGCGGCACCTGGTCTTCTGCGCTGACGAGATCTACGACGAAATGCTCTACGGCGATGCGGCGTTCGTGCCATCCGCGACGTTCGTGAAAAACACGCTCTGCCTCACCTTTGGAGGCCTCAGCAAGATCTACCGCGCCTGCGGGCTCCGCGTGGGCTGGCTCGTCTTCTCCGGCGAACGGGAGCATGCGCGGGACTACATTCAGGCGGTGGAATTGCTGGCATCGCTCCGGCTCTGCTCGAACGTGCCGGGACAATACGCTGTTCAGACGGCGCTCGGCGGACACCAGTCGATCTTCGATCTCACGCGGCCCGGCGGCCGGCTCCATGCCACCCGCGACGCGGTGTTGCAGGCCGTGGCCCGCAGTCGCTACCTCTCGGTGGTGCCGCCTCAGGGGGCGATGTATGCCTTCGTGCAAGTGCATGCCGACCGTCTGCCGGGCGGTGGGAAGACGTTCAACGACCAGGCATTTGCACTCGATCTGTTGGAGCGGAAGCACGTGCTGGTGGCGCCGGGATCAAGTTTCAACGTGCCCTACCGCGACCATTTCCGGGTCACGCTCCTGCCCGACTCGGAGCAGATGGCCGACGTCTTCGCCCGGATCGAATCCCTGCTGGACGAATACGCCGCGGCGTAACGCCCCTCTTTTCCGCGGCGTCAGGAGTGTTCTAATCGCGTCTATGAATCCAACCCATGCTACCCCGGCGTCCAGCACGCCCGCCGTTGACGTTGTCCCCATCCGCCGCGTGCTCGTGAGCGTGTTCGACAAGACCGGCCTCGGCCGACTGGCTGCCGGCTTGAAAGCGGCGGGTGTCCGCGTGGTGAGCACCGGCGGCACGAGCGCAGCGCTCGTCAGCCACGGCCTCGAAGTCGAGGACGTCTCGGCCGTCACGTCCTTCCCCGAGATCCTCGACGGCCGCGTGAAGACGCTCCACCCGCGGATCTTCGCGGGCGTGCTCGCCCGCCACGACCGTGCCGATGACCGGGCTGTCCTCGCCGACCACGGCATCGACACGTTCGACGCCGTGATCGTCAACCTCTACGCCTTCGAGGCGGCTGTTTCCCGGACCGATTGCACGGCTGGCGAGGCGATCGAACTGATCGACGTGGGCGGTCCCAGCCTCGTGCGGGCCGCGGCCAAAAACCACGCGTTCACCTCTGTGGTGACCAGCCCCGAACAGTACGACGAATTCCTCGCCGCCCTCGGCAGCGGCGGCACAACGTTGGCCCAGCGTCGGCGGTTGGCGGCCCGCGCCTTTGAACGGACGGCGGCCTACGACACGGCCATCGCGGCCTGGATGGCCCGCCATGCGGATCTCCCAGCCGCCGCGAGTCAGTCCGCGACCGGGGCCACGGAAGCGACGGACACGGGCGACGAACCGCCTCTCCCCAGCAGGCTCTCCCTGGATCTGGAGCGGCGGCTGCCGCTGCGGTACGGAGAAAACCCGCACCAGTCAGCGGCGCTCTTTGCACCGTTGGGCACGCACCTGGGGCTGGCCGGCCTCAAGCAACTCTCGGGCAAGGAACTCTCCTACAACAACCTGCTCGACCTCGACGGGGCAACGCGACTGGCTGGCTTGCTTGCCACACCGGCGGCCGTGGTCGTGAAGCATACGAATCCCTGTGGTGCCGCAGCCGGGGCAACGGCTGCCGAGGCGCTTGCCACCGCGATGGCGGCCGATCCCACGAGTGCCTTTGGCTCGATCGTGGCCGTCAACCGGACGTTCGACCGCGGCTGTGCCGAGGTGCTTCTGGCCCCGGGGCTGTTTGTGGAGGTGATCGCCGCGCCCGCTTTCGAGCCGGAAGCGGTCGAACTGCTCACCACTCGGCCCACATGGAAGGGGAGCGTGCGACTGGTGGAAGTGCCTCCAGGAGACCCCTGGGAGGCGACGTCCGGCCTGGAACTGCGGAGCATCGCGGGAGCGATTTTGGCCCAGCGTCCCGACAACGCCTGTGACGATCCCGCAACGTGGCGGGTGGTCACCAAGGCCGCGCCGGCCCCCGCGCTGACCCAGTCGCTCAACTTTGCCTTCACGATCGTACGTCGACTCACGAGCAACGCGATCGCGGTCTGCCAGGGGACGAATCTGGTGGGGGCCGGACTGGGGCAGACCAGCCGGGTGGACGCCGTGCGGATCGCGCTGGAGAAGGCAGGGGATCGGGTACGAGGCAGCGTGCTCGCGTCGGACGCCTTCTTTCCGTTTCCGGATTCGATCGACCTGATCGCTCGGGCGGGCATCGCGGCCGTGATTCAGCCGGGCGGCTCGAAGCGGGACGCCGAGGTGATCGCTGCTGCCGACGCGGCCGGCATCCCGATGGTATTGACCTCGCGGCGTCACTTCCGGCATTGAACAGACGAAAAACATGGCCATCCTGGCAATCCTGTTCGAGACGGGAAGTGCCTTCCTCCTGTGGCGGCACGTTGTGAACGTGCCGGAAGTGACTCGACTCGTCGTCTGCCTGTCGCTGCTGGCGGCAGTCCGTGGTGGAACGGCCTCGGCTGCAGACGATGCCCATACGGCGTTTGCCTCTCGGGTCGGACCGCTTGTGGTTCGGTATTGCCAAGCCTGCCATGCCGGCGACGTGGTCGAGGGGGACGTTGACCTGACGTCGTTCGACTCGCTTGCTGACATGCGGACGCAGGTGACGATGTGGCAGCGCGTGGCCGAGGTTGTCAGCGACGGACAGATGCCGCCGCCCGATGCCGATCAGCCGACCGACGCCGAACGGGAGTCGCTGCGGCAGGGGCTGCGGGCGTTTCTCACCGCCGAAGCGGTCGCGCATGCCGGCGACCCGGGCCGTGTCGTGCTCCGCCGGCTCAATAACGCGGAATACACCTGGACGATTCGCGACCTCACCGGTGTCAGCACGCTCGATCCTGCGAACGAGTTTCCCGCCGATGGCGGCGCGGGCGAAGGCTTTACGAAC
>CANETO010000366.1 GCA_947440895.1 Planctomycetaceae bacterium
GAGCGGGCAGCCATGGAGGCAAGGGGCCGCGGGACAGGCTCAGCGTGCGGATTCGGTCGGATGTCGTCGATCGTGTGGCCGCGATCAAGGCCTTTCATGCCGGGCAGCCCCCAGGCCAGACCGATCTGGAACTCCATCCCGGCGGCGCGCACAACGTGCTGCGCGCTGCCGAACAACTCCAGGGTCTGGTCGACATGCCGGTGGCGGCGCCTCCATCAGACCCCGAGTCAGCCCTCATGCAGGCACTGCTCGAGGCCTTTCCCGATCGACTCACGCGGCTCCGGCCAGGCGCGCAGGATCGCGGCACGATGGTCGGGGGTCGGGGCGTTCGTCTCGACGGGGGCTCCCGAGTCCGTCACGAGCCCTTCTTCCTGTCGATCGACATCAACGACGCCGGCGGCGAGGCCAGCGTGCGGCAGGCGTCGGCTGTCGAGGCGGCGTGGCTGGAGGCCGAGCCCCTGGCGACCACGAACCTGCGGGCCGTCGAGGAACTGCTCTTCCATCCGTCCCGGCGACAGGTAGAGGCCCGGCTGCGGAAATACTGGAACGACCTTGTCATCGACGAGACACCGATCGCGATCCGCGACGGGGCCGCCGCCGCGGCACTCTTGGCCGCCGAGGCCGCGCCCCAGCTCGCCCGTCTGATCCCCGGCGCCGACACGGCGGCCGGGAGCTTTCTGGCCCGGGTCCGCTGGCTCGCCACCGCCGCCCCAGACCTTGGGCTTCCCGCTCTCTCCGACGCTGACCTGGCGGCGCTGCTGCCCGCTGTCTGCACGGGCCTGCGGGCACTCGACGACATCGCCACCGCCGACTGGCTCTCCCACCTCCACACCATCGTGGGCTATGACCGCGTCGCCGAACTCGACCGACTCGCGCCGTCCCAGCTCGAACTCCCCTCAGGGAAACGGTACAAACTCGCCTACGAGCCGGGAGCGCCACCCGTGCTGGCGGTGCGGATCCAAGAACTCTTTGGCGTCCGGGAGACGCCACGGGTGGCGGGCGGCCGCGTGCCGGTGCTACTGCATCTGCTGGGCCCCAACCACAGGCCGCAGCAGGTGACGAGCGATCTAGCGAGCTTTTGGAAAACGACCTACGCCGAGGTCCGCAAGGAACTCCGTCGCCGCTATCCCAAGCACGCCTGGCCCGAGGACCCCCTCGCCGGTGGCGTTCAGGCCCGTCGCTGAAAACCGGTTGTGCAGCGCATGCCCGGCATGCCGTGCGCACGGCCGATGTCGTTTATGTCTCGTGCAACGCCCCATGCCGCGTTGCTGATGATTCGTCAGCCGCCGCGACGATGAGCGAATCACTCGATCTCCCCCGAGAGCATCGTGCCCTCTGGCGATCGTCGCCCCCACCACGTTCGTCGTCCCCAAGCAGGAGCCCCCCTCATGCGTCGGATCGTTCTCGTTGTCGCCGTTCTCTCCAGTCTCGCCATTGCCACCACCGCGTCTGCCGCCCAGAGCCGCACCACCGGCAGCCAGGCCACCGCCGCCCGCAAGGGTCCCGTTGCGAAGCTGGTCGACCTCGAGAAGCGGAAGAACGAGTGGCTGCGTCAGCAGTTCCTCGGCAAATAACCGCAGACGCGACCAGCCCTCCCCGTTGTCCCGACAGCGACTCACGAACGCAGGTCAGGGGTGGCCGATCGCCACCATGATCTGCCGGATGATCGCGTCCGGCGGTGGGGAGATATCGACTCGGATTGGCTGTTCGTCATCCGTTGGACGCTCGAGCAGCGCACACTGGCTTGCTAAAAGCGAGGCGGGCATGAAGTGCCCGGTGCGCTGCTCGAGGCGTTCGCGAAGGAGCGATTCCTCGCCATCGAGATGCACGAGCCGCACCTGCGATCTGCCAACTCCCAGCCGCGTCCTGTAGCTACGCGTGAGCGCCGAGCAGGCCAGCACGATGTGCTGTCTCGCCCTGATGGCCCCTTCGATCAGCGCCGCAAGCCGATCGAGCCAGGGGCCGCGTTTCTCATCGTCGAGTGGAATCCCCTGGCGCAAGAGCGCCACGTTGCTCGGCGAATGGAAGTCGTCGGCATCGAAGAACTCCGCCCCCAGTTCCTGGGCCAGCTTTCGGCCGATCTCCGTCTTGCCACTGCCGGAGACGCCCATGACGATGATGATGTTCGGAGACGTCGCATGTGTCTGGGAGGGCACCACGGGAACACTCGCGAATCGGAGAGGTCGCAGGCTGCGGCTGGGCACCCGCCCGTTGCTTGTGATCACAGATCCACAGCTGCCGACAGCGTATGCTAGCGATCCTCATCCCTGGAGGCCTCTTCCCGAGAGAACGCCGATGACCCCTGCCGCACTCGCCTGGCTCGAAGGACTGCGGGCCCACGCCACCGCCAGCCGCCAGATCGCCCGCGACGACGACCGGCCGACGACGGAGGTGGCCGCCGAGCGGGCCGTGCTGGCGGCCCATCTGGCCGTCTGGCTCGACACCGAACTCCCCGGACTCCTTGCCGAACGGGAAGCCGAGGCTGCACGAGGCGGTCTCCACACCGATGCCTCGATGGACGCCGAGCCGGCGCTGGTGCTGACCACCACCGTGGCTGGCCTCGCCGCAGCGGCCGATCTGCTCGGGCGTGACGACCCGCTCATGCGCCAGTGGCAGGAACGGTTCGCGTGGGTTACGGAGCTCGAGTACCGCCGTTTTTGCATGGGGCATCCCGATCAGGAGTACCGCCTGCATATCGCCCACTGGAGTTGGATGAAGACTCGCGTGCCGCCGCAGCGGTGGCCGGCGTTCGCGCGGTGGCCGATCGGCCCGGGCGACTCCTACTGGCTGCACCGAACCGGCACCGCCGGGGCAGGGCGGGAACGACGATCCAGCCACCTCTGGAAGTGGAACGGCACGACCGCTGCGATCCTCAAGCCCTTCGTCGACGAGCGGCTACCGACCATGTGATGACCTGGCGTACCGGGCCGGGCAGCCTGCGGCCATTAGAGTTCGACCCAGGATTTGCAGCCTCCGAACGACTCTTGCCAGGGCACGACCAGCGGCTCGGTGAGGGCGGCCACGTCGACCATAAGCACGTGGAGTTCGTCGCGCCAGCGGTGAAACCGCTCCGCAACCACGTGATCCGCCCAGACATGGTCGCCGC
>CANETO010000367.1 GCA_947440895.1 Planctomycetaceae bacterium
ATCGCCTGCACGTCCATCTCGATGCCCGAGGCCGCGAGTTTCTGTCGCAGCCCGTTCATGGCCGCGGTGATCGCCTGTTCCCAGTCGCCAGGTGACTGTTCGTAGCAGTCGCCGGCGAGGCCGGGCACCATCTCATAGGAGCCCTCGCCTTGGGCGAGGATCTTCAGGCGTTCATCCGTGAAGATTACCGACAGCCCCTGCGTGCCGGCATCGATGCCGAGATAGCCCTGAACGTTCATGCGGTCGCCCCTGGTTCGTGAGAATTGAGAATCGAATCGTCGCGTGTGGGAGTCGAGGACGCCAGTGTTGCCCGCTGCCAGCTGGCAGCGACGTTCATAGCGTTACGCATCCCATCGCAGGCTCGGCGACACGCCGTGGCCACGCGTGCCGCAGAAGTTCACCTCGATGCCCAGCGCCCGGGCCACCGCGGCTTTCGTGAGCGCGGCCTTGTCGGCGCCGGCGGCATCCTTCGCATACGCCACCTGGATGTGATTGGCCTTGTGACGGGCCATCATCTGATCCCGCGAGATGCCGTAGGTCACCGCGTGCATGATCGGCCACTGCTTCGTCGTCGACTCGAGCCGTCGCCGGGTCTCCTCCTCCGGCAGCGTCACCACCTGCGCTCGTCCAATATCCATGCAGAGCTTTTCCTGCCCCTTTACGTTGCCGACCCAGATCCGGCTCCAGACGATCTCGCCCGGTCGGCTCACTCCGGCCAGCGTGCTGCCGCCGAGCCGGAAATACATCGGCGGCTGCCGGTAGCCGTGCGCCCCCTTCCAGCCCCCGGTGAAGTGTGCCGGCGGTGCACCCCCTGAAATCTCAAACACCCACACCCACTGGTCCGTGGTCCGCGACTGGTCCCAGTCACCCCAGCGGATGTCGTGAAGCGTGTTCTCGACCGGCTCGCCGAGCGCCTCGTGCACACTTTGAGTAAGCAGACCGTCGAGGCCGGCACACTCGTCTACCTCGTTGAAGTGGACGAGCGGCTTTCCTTTATAGAGCGGTTTTGACCCGCCTGCGGCCGTGACAGGGGGCCGCTTCGAGTCGTTGAGCATCCCCTCCACGAGATCGCTGGCCGGGAGCAGATCCTTGAGCCCCTGCTGGTATTGGATGCCGATGCAATCGCAGCCGAAGCGGTCGGCGATGCGGACCGCTGCCACATACATCTTGCACTGCTGGAGCACCTGGGCCCGGGTGAGATCGGTGGCCTCGGCCTTGCCGAAGTGAAACTGCATCCCGGCCTTCTCGAGCCAGCGGAAGACCTCCTTCGCCTCGGCGTCGGTCACCTGCGTGGTCTCGTAGTAGAGCGCGCTCTGGCTGAGACGCTCCTTGAAGACTCCCGTCGCGTGGAGCAGGTGGTCGGGGATGATGGCGTTGAACATCCCCATGCAGCCCTCGTCGAACACTCCCATCAGCGCCTTGCGATGGCGAAGGTTGGCCGCGATCCCCTGGGCCGTGTGGGAGAGCTGCTTTGGGATCGACACCTTCTCCAGCGGCACGACATGGCTCATGTCGTGGTGCACCACGCGGTGGTCGAGCCAGGCCTGCAGGTGCCGCCGGAAGCTCGGGCTCGAGAAGTCGTCGGCCCAGAGGGTCGAGTAGGGCACCCCGGCCTTCGTGAGTGAGCCGTTCAGGTTGAGCATGCCGACCAGGCCGGGCCACTGGCCCGACCAGTTGGCGACGGTGAGGATCGGACCCGAGTGGGTCGTGAGACCGGGCAGCACGTGGTTGGAGTATTGCCAGACCGCTTCGGCCACGACGAGCGGCACCTCCGGATCGATGTCTGCGAACACGTCGAGCCCCTCGCGGGCGCTGGCGATGAAGCCGTGACCGCGGGCCTTCGTGGGGGCATGGCCACGTTCCAGCTTCCAGCCGGCGGCGGCAAACGCCTTGCCAAGTTCCGCCTCCAACGCCTGCTGGGCCGGCCAGCAGACCCGGTTGGCCTCCTCGCGGAGATCGCCATTGGCGACGAGTATGGCCCGTCTTTTGCCCGCGGCGGAGGATGGTTTGGGCGAGGCAGCGGAGCGGGGGGGCGTGGCCATGGTCAGAAGTCCTCTGGCATGAAGAAGGAGCAGAAGAATGGGAAGAAAACGGTCAGAAAAGGCCCTGGAATGCCGGTGATTGGCGGGCCAGGGAAAAATGGAACCAGACGGTGAGCCGGAACTATACTCGTCCACTGCCCGGCAGTCATGGCCGGAATGCCTTCAGACGTCTGATGGCTTTGTCGGGTGGTGTCGCCTGCTGCGGTTGGTTGGCACGGTCGGTTGTTTCACCTCTCGGGTTTCGGTTTCAGGGTTCTTTTCCAGCGGAGATCTCTTGATGCGTCGCTTCATGCCCGGCTGTTTTTCACTGTGGATCATGACACCCTGCGTCGTGGTTGCCTGCATGGTGTCGCCCACGGCCGTCGTGGCCGCTGACCCGGCCCCGGCCGCAACTCCGGCGGACGCTGCCGCGGCCCCTGCGGACACCCTGTCTACGTTTCCGCGGTGGGTGATTGCCGCCGACTATGCCCGCGACGGTGCGACACTCGTCACCGCAGGCGGCGAGAGCCTGCTCTACCGCCCTGGCGACGTGGTGGTCTGGAAGGCGGACGGTGCGAGGCTCGGTGATCTCGCCGGCCATCCCACTGCGGTCTGGGCGGTGAAGGTCTCGAAGGACGGCAAACTCGCCGCGACGGCGGGCTACGACGGCCTCGTCAAGCTCTGGGACCTACCGGCCCGGACGCTCAAGGCCGACCTCAAGAAACACAAGGGCTGGGTGCGGTCGCTCGATTTCTCTCCCGATGGCACGATGCTGGCCACGGCCGGCGAGGATGGCACCGTCGTGCTCTGGAACACCGCCGAAGGCAAGGAGATCAAATCGATCGCTGCCCATGGCGGGCCTGTCACGGCAGTGGGCTTCTCGCCGGACGGTGCAACGATCGCCACCGGTGGCGGCGACAAACTCGTCAAGCTCTGGGATGCGGTCACCGGCAACGAAAAGGCCAAGCTCGAAGGCCATGGTGACGCCCTCTGGGCAGTCGCCTATTCCCCCGACGGCTCCAAACTCGCCACCGCCGGCGCCGACCGCACGATCAAGCTCTGGAACACCTCCGACTCGACGGAG
>CANETO010000368.1 GCA_947440895.1 Planctomycetaceae bacterium
CCAGCCGGCCTGCTCTGAAGTCTCCACTTTCGTGCCATAGAGCACGCGGCTCTCATACTCCGCAATAACGTCCTCGCCGCCGACCTCGTTGCCCGACACCGTGCCCGGGCCACCCGCCTCGTAGTTGAAGCCCAGCCGCAGTTCCACCTTGTCGCCGAACCCCCGTCGCACGAGAAGCTCCGGGACACTGTGGGCCTCGGGTCCCAGCCGATTGTCGATGAATGAATACGACGCTTCGAGGATCGTCCGCTGCGCTCCGGGCGTGGTCGGCGCAAACGTGAACGAGTCGCGGTCGGTCTCGATCTCGTCGGGCCTGGCTATCCCGCTCTGATCGAGCCGCGTCTGGCCCGATGCCGCGTCCACGTGCATCACTCCCATCCAGACGGCAGCCACCGAGCAGGCGAGTTGGCACCAGGCGACCGAACCACGGCCGGGAGTGGCCGCGGCCGAGAGCCTCTCTCCCGGCCGCCCCCGCAGCCCGAACGACGCCATTCCCATAACTACTCCCGCTAGTGTCCCTACGAGCGAGAGGATCGGTTCCGCCGCCAGCAAGGCGTGAGGATTCCGATGGGCTTGATGGTTCGCCTCCAAGCCCCACCGCGGCAGTCCCCGCCCCGGCAAGCTGCGGCGTTGGGGTGACTTCGCCCCGACTCTGAGGGTTCCGCTAGCCAGTAAGACTGCGGGTGATGCCTCCTCTGCCGATCATGACGGCAAATGCTTTTCCCCTGCACGCACCGATTTCAGGTGTGACCTGGTTTGACGGCGTGGTGACAAGGCGGACGAACGACGTCCTCCACGCTGGCGCCGTTACGACACGCGGATGGGGAGCAGTATGCAACGCGGCAGTTCAGGACTCGTCAACGTTCTCGGGTGCCTGCTGACTCTGGCAGGTCTGGCGACCGCTCGTGGCCAGGAGCAGGATTTCGTCGGCCAACCAGGCACTGTCGGCGAGTTCGAGCGATTCGACCCAGTGCTCAACGACGAAGTGACGAACGGCGTGATTCCAACCGGACAGGATTGGTATCTGTTCGGTGAGCCCGATCGCCGGGGCGTCTACGGCTGGCTCGAAGGCGGCTTCATTGGCAACTTCGCAAGCCCCGCCAGCAAGTTCAACGGCCCCTACAACGCCGTCGACCGGGCCAACGAGCCAATGATGAATCAGGCCTACCTGATCGCGGAACAGACATTGCCGTCGGACGGATCAGCCGGCATCGGAGCCCGCGCCGACCTGCTCTACGGCGAAGACTTTCCGCTGGCCAGCTCTAACGGCTGGGAAGTCACCCCCAGCAAACAGGGCAACTGGAACAGCGGAGAATTCTACGGCCTGGCGATGCCGCAGCTCTACGCCGAGGCCGGCCGCGAGGATCTCTCGGTGAAGCTCGGGCACTTCTACACGATCGTCGGCTACGAGGGCGTGCCGGCCGTGGGCAACTTCTTCTACACGAAGTCCTACAGCTATCAGTTCGCCGGCCCGTTCACCCACTGGGGCGGCCTGGCCAACTGGCGGGCCACCGACAATGTCGAAGTGAACGGTGGCCTCGTCAACGGCTGGAACAATCTCTCTTCCGCGTATACGAACGCCAACTTTCTCGGACGCATCCGCATCAAAAACGACGACAACTCGCTGGCATCGAGCTTCGCGATCATCTCAGGCAACGAGGCCGACGATTTCTCGCCGCTCTTCCAGCCCGCCCCGATACTGGAAGCGGCCAACCGCACGCGGTACAGCCTGCTCTTTGAAGTCAGGCCCGCGGACAACTGGGAATACGTGTTCCACCAGTGGTACGGCGCCCAGGCCAACGGCCTCAACGATGGCAGCACCGCCATCTGGACCGGCATCGATCAATACCTCTACTATTCCGCGAGTAAGACCTGGAAGTGGGGCGCCCGCTTCGAATGGTTCGACGACATCGACGGCACCCGCGTGGGCTTGAACCGCCCGAGTAATCCCAACCACGTGCCGCTGCCGGGCAACTATTTCTCGCTCACTGTCGGCCCCAACTGGGTGCCAACCGCGAACATCCTGTTGCGGCCGGCCTTCCGCTGGGACTTCTTCAGCGGCCGAAGTGGAGTCAACCCCTTCAACGACGGTGTCAGCACGAACCAGACGATGCTGGGCTTCGACGCCATCCAGAAGTTTTAAGCGGCTGTTATCTACTGCCGGGCGCCGGCCTCGATCTGCTTCTGGATCTTCTCCAGGTTGAACGACCCCGGGGTCTGGCTCGGCGGATACTCCTTCATCGACATCAGGAATTTCCCGGCCAACTGCTGGAGCGGAACCACCACGAACGGCCTGTCGAGGAACCAGTCGTTGTAGGTGTTGGAGTTGTGCTGCGACTTCTCGAAGGGATCGCGGCGAAGGTTGAAGAGGAGCGGTACCCGCAGCTCGGTGAAGGGCTCCCTCCAGACGCCGAACGCCTCGCCGCGGTTCTCCAGAAATACGACCTTCCAGTCGGCGTAGCGAATGGCCACGATCTGGCCGTCGTCGTTGACGTAGAAGAATTCATTCCGAGGCGACGTGTCGGCCTTGGCCATGAGGTAGTCGAGTTGGTTGTGGCCGTCGATGCAGTTGCGGTACTGGCGACCGTTGAGCGAGACGCCCTTGGCAAGCTGCTCCTTCATGTCGGTGCTGCCGGCGGCGGCCGCGAAGGTCGGCAGCCAGTCCTCGTGTGACACGATCCCGTTGAGCGTCACGCCCGCGGCAAACTTCCCGGGCCAGCGAACGAAGGCCGGCACTCGGTAGGCACCCTCCCAGTTGGAGTTCTTCTCGCTGCGAAACGGCGTTGTGCCTGCGTCGGGCCAGGTGTTGTAGTGCGGCCCGTTGTCGGTCGAGTAGAGCACGATCGTGTCATCGGCGATGCCGAGGTCATCGAGTGCCTGGAGCATGGCGCCCACATGGGCGTCGTGCTCGACCATGCCATCGCTGTATTCGTCCTGGCCCGACTTGCCGAGGCTCGCCTCTTTGAGGTGCGTACGGAAGTGCATCCGTGTGGCGTTCCACCAGCAGAAGAACGGCTGCCCCGACTTCACCTGCCGCTGGATGTAGTCCTTGGCGGCGGCGAGTGTCTCCTCGTCGATGGTCTCCATCCGCTTCTTCGTCA
>CANETO010000369.1 GCA_947440895.1 Planctomycetaceae bacterium
GGCGCGGTCGGCCATTACGAATGCCGTACAAAATCACCTGCAGAGCGTGCGGTACTCCAAGACCAGTGGCTTGAAGGCCCTCCTCGAATCGCTCCGCGATCAGGTGATCTCCCTGTCGGACGGAAAACTGGCGGCGGAGGCGATGACGACTTTCAGACAGTCCTATCGGGGGCTGGCGGAGGACACGCTCACCGCCGACCAAGAGGAGGCGTTGCGGAGCTACTACACGGACCACTTCCTGCCCCAGCTCCAAAAACATCTGGGCGGCACTCCCCAACTCGAACAGTACCTTCCGGCCGAGCCTGCTCAACGATATCTGCAGTACCACTACATCGCCGCCCCGACTCTGGACGGACTGGGTGTGGGAGACCAGACAGGTACGGACCAGACGGGTACGGACAAGGCAGATACGGACAAGGCAGTGACCCAGCAGGACACGCCTAGCCTCACGCCCGTCGCCTCATCAGAAGACGACTCTCTCTACGGCCTGGCACACGCGGCCATGCACGAGCGGTTTGACAGGCTGGCCAATATGTTTGGCTACGAGGACATTCTGCTGATCGATGACGACACGCTGGAGATTGTCTATTCACTCCGCAAGCGGCCCGATTTCGCGACCAGCCTAAGGAATGGCCCCTATGCCTCCACGAACCTCGCCAAGGCGGTTGAACTCCTGTCCCGAACCAACGACCGCGATGCATTCAAGGTGGTCGACACAGAGCTCTACCGCCCGGACACGGGCCGACCGGTTGGATTCGTCATATCCCCCATCTTCAGTGGGCCCGAGATGGTGGGCCTGCTGGTCTTGGAGTTTCCGATCGACCGGATCGTGGAACTCCTGACCGGCGACTTCCACTGGGAGCGGGAGGGAATGGGAAAGACTGGGGAGTGCTACGTGGTGGGACCCGACTTCACGATGCGGAGCCGTAGCCGGTTTATGGTCGAGGATCCGCAGGCCTTCGTCACGGCGCTACGGACGTCGAGGGTGACGGCCTCGGTCGTGGACCAGATCGAGCGGCAGGGCACCGTCCTCAACCAACTGCCCATCAGAACGCTCAGTACAGAGCAGGCGATGCTCGGCCGCGAGGGTCTGGCCATGATCAACGATTACCGCGGGGTCCCAGTGCTCAGCTCGTACGGCCCCCTCGACCTCAATTCCTTGCGGTGGGCCGTGGTCGCCGAGATGGACGTGGCCGAGGCCTATCGGCCGATCCGCGACTACGCCCGCAACGCCTTACTCGCCGCGACTGCCCTGGCCATGGGGACGACGCTGTTGGCGCTGGTGAGTTCCTGGCTCCTGTTACGGCCGCTCAAACAACTGGCAGTCGCGGCCCGCAGGATCGGTGCCGGCGATTCGAACGTCTCCGTCGACCTGAACACGCGGGACGAGTTTGGCGAACTGGCCGGGGTGTTCAACGACATGTCCTCCAACCTGCGACGACAGCGGACGGAACTCGAGCGAAAGGCCCTGGAGAACCAGGAACTCCTCCTCAACATCCTGCCAGCCTCCGCCATCGAGCAGCGCCGGGATGGCGATGAGAAGGCGACACGGCGGTTTGCCGATGTGACGGTGCTGGTCGCCGAATTCCGTGGCGTCGACGATCTGGGCAACCATGTCGACGACAGCCTGGGCATCTCCCTGCTCGGCGATCTCGTCTCCGCCTGCGACGAGGCGGCCGAGAAGTGCGGCGTCGAAAAAGTGCGGGCCGTCGGCAGCATGTATCTGGCTGTCTGCGGGCTATCGGTGAGCCGGCCCGACCACGCCACCCGAGCGATGCTCTTCGCGCGGGAACTGACCCAAATCATAACCGCCTTCAACCGCGAGCATGCCGCATCGCTCATCCTATCCATCGGCATCAACTCCGGGTCGGTCGTGGGTGGTGTGGTGGGCCGTCACAAGTTTCTCTACGACCTCTGGGGCGAGACGGTTGCCATCGCCTCGCGGCTGGCCGCTCACGATGGCAGTGCCGTTCATGTCACCCAACAGGTCTATGACCGCCTCAGCGACCTCTACACCTTCGAAGGCCCCGTCGACATCGACCTGCCTGGTCGAGGGCTTGAGAAAGCGTGGCGGCTCAAGCAGGGGGGCGAGGCTTGATCGCCACGCCACAAACGATCCATGACCACTCCCCTCACGCCCGAGACGATTCCGCTGGTGCCCGCAGTCGTCCTGACCCTGGGCTTCCCGCTCCTGCTTCTGCTGCTCACGGAACTGATCCATTCCGGCCAGCGTCGACGCTGGATCCTCACGCCGACACTGCGGGCCCTGCGCAACCTCGTGGTGCCGGCGCTGGCCGCCATGATCTTCGTGACAGACGTCTGGCAGCTTCCTGCCGACGACATCTTCGTGCGTCTGGTGCAGACTACCTTCTGGATCTGTGTGCTCTATGCGGCGATGTCATTCATCAACGACGGCGTCTTCGGATCGACCACGCGGGGATCGTGGCAGGAGCGGGTCCCGAAGCTGCTCCGTGACCTGGCCCGCGCCATCCTGATCGCCATCGGCGCCGCGATCATCTATTCGCAGGTCTGGAAACAGGAAATCTCGGGTGCGCTCACCGCTCTGGGCCTGGGCAGCATCGTCATCGGCCTCGCGCTTCAGGAGCCGCTCGGCAACATCGTCTCGGGCCTGATGCTCCTTCTGGAGCGGCCGCTCAATATCGGTGACTGGCTGATCGCCGACGGCACGACCGGCAAGGTGATCGAAATCAACTGGCGGAGCGTGCACATTGAGTCGCTGCTCCACGAGATGCGGATCATCCCGAATGTCTCGCTTTACAAGAATTCTTTCAGCAACCTCTCCCGACCGACACTCGAGCGGACCGAAACCTACGACATGGGTTTTTCCTACGATCATCCCCCCAACGCCGTGAAAGAGGCGATGCTCGACCTGTTGATGACCACGTCTGGCGTGCTGCGACAGCCGTCGCCGGAGGTGCACACCCTCAACTACGGCGACTTCTCGATCACCTACCGGCTGTTTTTCACCGTCGCCAGGTATGAAGACGTGCTCCCCGTTCGCGATGCCATTCTCACCCGGATCTGGTACGTCGCCCGCCGCCACGGTCTCCAGATCCCCTTTCCGA
>CANETO010000370.1 GCA_947440895.1 Planctomycetaceae bacterium
CCACGCCGCGGCGGCTGGGAGTGGGAAGCGTGAGCAGGCCCAGAAACGACCAGAGCGTGAATACCAGGCTGTAGCTCACGATCCCCTCGGCCGCGGCCAGCCGACGATCGCCAATGACAACCGCTGCGAGGGCGACGCCGAGGAGCGTGAAGCCGATGGCCAGCATCCGTCCCCTCAACCATTCCCCGGTCTGCACTGCCATCTGTCGCCGCCGTACCGCCACGGAGAAGGCCTCGGGATCGAGAACCTCACGCCACCGCATCGGCAGCAGTTGCAGTCGAGGACGTATCACACCGACGACCGCACCGGTGAACCCCTCGTCGTCGGAGTCGCCCATGTAGGTAGGCAACGCCGCCCGGTCTGGCTCGTCGTTCGAGAGTGGCAAGCTCGGCGTGAGTTCGAGCCGTGCCATGGCGGTCGCCAGAGCAATCCGCCCCCAGAGCAAGGCGAACACGATCGCCGCACTTGCCGCGATCACGCCGACCGATCCTCCCGCTCTGCCTGCGAAGAGCAGTGCAACAGACGCCCCAAACAGCAGGGCGGAGTGAACGCCTACCCCACGGGCAAGACTACCGACGAATTGCCCCAGCGGTGGATGCCGCCGCCCATACCGCCGCTGCAGAAGAAAGCCGCCGAAGAGATCGAAGGGGATGTGTGCCGCCGCGTAGGCGAGTACGAAACCCGCCAGCCCCGCCACCTCGCCTGCGAGCGACCCTCCCGCAGCGGGCAGAAGCCGGGCTGGAAGTCCGAAAGCCAGCCCCACGGTCGCCAACACGACGATCGTGCCAACGCCGCTCATGCCGAGCCAGAGGCGGGCACGCCCGTAGCCGGGAGCAGACTCCTGCGACTGGGGCTCGCTGCTGCCGACCACGGTCGAGCGGTGCATCGCCTCGGCTGTTTTCTGGATTCCGCGGAGCATGCCGCCGAAGACGAATTCGTGGAGCGGCACGACCGCATACCAGTAGAGAAGCCCGAGCAGGCCGCTGGGACGAAAGCGGGCCAACATGACCAGTCGGGTCAGGGGCGGCTTCGAACTGGGGTCGATCTCCTCGATCGTGAAGTCGAGCTGGGCCTCACCCGGCAACTTCATCTCCGCTCTGAGGGAAAGCGACCGGTCGCGGTCTATGCCCACCACCCGCCAGAAGTCGAGTGCCTCGCCAAACTCCACCATCTCCGGATGTCGCCGGCCCCGACGCAACCCCGGCCCGCCCACGAGCTTGTCCATCCAGCCGCGCAACTGCCAGAGCACGTCACCGGCATACCAGCCATTTCCTCCACCGATCCTGCAGACTGCTGCGTAGACACTCGCTGGATCGGCTTCGATGTCCACGACCCGCTTGTCGGTGAAGACGGTGCCCCCTGCCCAGGCAGGATCTCCGGGCATGGGTCCCGCCACGCTCCAGTGGGTCTCCACCGCGTGCTTGTCGATTTTGACTTTCGCCCGGTGGATCGCCTCGCGAACGCCCAGGGCCTGGTGTGGCATCAATCGCTGGGTGGCGTCGTTGGTGACGACCACCCGGTTCTTGAGCCCCTCCGCCAGTGGCCGGGCGATTCGGTAGGAGACTGGGGTAACGAAGTTGATCCATAGCGAACTCAGTCGCGGCGTCAGCACTGGCACCGGCAGGATGATTCTCTTCCTGAGGCCGAGCTCCTCGGCCATCACCCGCATCAGCTCCCGATAGGGGATCACGTCGGGTCCGCCGATCTCGAGCGTCTTACCGGCGGTCTCGGGCACCTCGAGGCAGCGGACGAGCCAGTGCAGCACGTCGGAGATCGCCACCGGCTGGCAATCGGTGGTGACCCATTTGGGCGTCACCATGATCGGGAGCCGCTCGACGAGATACCGCAGTATTTCGTATGACGCTGAACCGGCGCCGATGATCATCGCTGCCCGGAAGGTGGTCACCGGTAAGCCAGAGGAGGCGAGTTCTTCCTCGACCTGCCGCCGGGAACGCAGGTGCTCGCTGAGGTCCGGCCCCATCTCGCCGAGGCCGCCCAGGTAGATGATCCGAGAGAGTCCGGCATCCCGGGCCGACGCGGCGAAGCCGGCGGCGAGTTCCCTGTCACGATCCGCGTAGGTGCCTCCGGTGGCCACCATCGAGTGCACGAGGTAGTAGGCTGCCCTGCAGCCGCGCAGGGCCGCGGTGACCGCCACAGTTTCAGCGACATCCACCCCAATCACCTCGACGTTCGCGTGGTGCCGCCAAGGTCGGGCGTCGAGCTTCCGCGGCTCCCGAACCAGGCAGCGGACCCGATACCCCGCGTCGAGGAGAGCGGGCACGAGCCGGCCACCGACGTAGCCAGTCGCCCCTGTAACGGCGATCGTGTCGCTGGCGGGAGATGGAAGCATTCCTGGGTCTTTCATGGATGCGAGAAAGAGGGAAAACGGTGAAAACCGCCGTCTCGAGAGAGACACGTGATCATAGGTAGTCGCCGCCGAATTGACCGTGCGAATTGTCAGCCAGCCTTGGCGGCGACAACCGCAGCCGCCGCGACGCCGACGGCCATGGCGAAAAAGAGGCGGCTGCGAGGTCTCCGGAAGCCGCCGAGCCACCAGGCCACGAGTCCAGCCGCAGCCCCGGCTGCCATGGAGAGGATCGATTCCGCTGCTGCGGTCCTCTGCGTGGGTACCAGGCACTCGACGGCGATCACGGCCACCGGCACCGTGATGCATGCGACCACGGCGGCTCGCCGACGGATGGAGGCCTCGATCGGGCTGGGAGTCAACCAAATCACAGCCGCGATGAGACCTCCGGAGGCCGCCCCCAGCACCAGTGCTGGCACCGTGGTTGCGAGGAGTTGCTCCAGTGGCAGTCCCGATATGCCCAGGCTCGCGAGGCTCAGCATCGCGACCGCAGGCATGAGCCACGCGGTTGCGAGCCGCGACTGCCTGGGGATATCGAAGACCGATGCGAGCCACACCAACCCCAAGGCGACGGTGGCATCGAGGACGACTTGATACGGCACCACGCCCGTCTGCCCGGCCACCCACTCGACGAGTGGCGCAACTGTCGCCCTGACCGGATCATCGTCTGGCACACCGGTGAAGAAACTGGCGAAGACTCGAAGCCCAAATGCAGTGAA
>CANETO010000371.1 GCA_947440895.1 Planctomycetaceae bacterium
CACCGCGCGGTTGCCGTGCTTGGCCACCGGCAGGCCTGCCGCCGCTGCGACAATCGCCGCCGCTGTCGAGATGTTGAACGAGCCACAGCCGTCGCCTCCGGTGCCACAGGTGTCGGCCACGACCGCGTGCGTTGGATGGACGGGAAGCATCCGGGCCCGGAGGGCCTCGGCCACGCCGGCAATCTCATCAGCCGACTCGCCCAGTTCGGCCAACGCCACGAGCCACTGGCCGAAGGGCTCCAGATCGACCGTGCCCGCGAGGACGCCATCGACCAGGTGTCGGGTTTCTTCACGGCCGGCATGGATGCCCTGTCGCAGCCGGTCGAGGGACCGGAGCATCTCGGTGGAGGCGGGCGATCGGTCCATGAAAATCTCGCACAATCTGTCGTGCCGGACTCGATCGGACGGCACGGCTGTCTGGTTTCGGATACGATTCTGCCACAGCCTATCCGACAGGGATGGCTCCGGAACGCACCGGAATTATGTCCACAATACCAGCCCCTGTGTTGACCACACCGGCGAGCGAAGAAAACACCTCGTTTCTGAGGAGCCTGCCACCGTGCCACGCAAGGTAATCCTGGATATCGACCCAGGAATTGATGATGCCGTGGCGTTGACCATGGCCCTCTTCGATCCGCGGCTGGAGGTGTTGGCAGTCACGGCGGTCGGTGGCAACGTGCTGCCCGAACAGGCTACCGGCAACCTCCAAGCGCTCGTGGCCTACCTCGATCCGCCACGGCTGCCGCGGATCGGGATCGCCCCCGCCGACGCCACGCTCTCGGAAAAGCCGTTCACTATGCATGGTGGGGATGGATTGGGCGGCATCAATCTGCCGCGAGCCCAACTCCACGGCGGGCATGTCTCGGAGAAGGTGATGTGGGAGACGATCCGCGCGAATCCGCGGGAGGTCACGGTCATCGCCCTGGGGCCGCTGACGAACCTCTCACGATTGCTGAGGCGGGATCCCTCGATCGCCGAGATCATCGACCGGGTGATTATCTCCGGCGGCACCGTGCATGGCGGTGGCAACGTGACGCCGGTTGCCGATCTCAACTTCTACAGCGATCCACTGGCTGCCCGCCACGTGGTCCGCGAGCCGCTCACCAAGTCGCTCGTGCCGCTCGAGACCACCAGCCAGGTGCTGCTCGAGTTCGATTTCCTGGATCAGCTGCCAGACGAGACATCGCGGGCCGGCTTGCTGCTGCGACGGATGCTCCCGCACGCCTTCAGGGCCCATCGTCAGCTGCTCGGCAGCGAGGGAATCTGGCTGCATGATGTGGTGGCGCTCGTCGCCGCTACGAATCCAGAGCTGTTTGAGCGAGCGGCCATCGTGGCCGACGTGGAGACGGCCGGCGAACTCACGGCCGGCATGCTGGTGGTCGACCGGCGGCAGGTCCGCCAACAGCGGCCGAACGCCGACCAGTTCGTCAACTGTGACGTGTCCGCCGTGAAGGACTGCATCCTGCGATCGTTGGCCACCGCCGCCGCGGCGACGTGAATCGCCAAGGACTGTAAGGCGTTTACCATTCGACGAGCCGGGGGCGGGGGAAGCCGGAGCGAGTCGGGCTATCCTGCCCTCGAGTCGGAGGCTTTCACCGCCACCGGCGGCGGACGAAGTTGTGTCACCGCCACCGGCGTTGCTTGATCTTAGGGGCGTGTTTACTGCCCTTCAAACTGTTCGCGGCTGGCCACCGGCATGCGCAGGAAAATGCGTTCGCCATTGCGAAACACGGTGAGCGTCACCGTGCGGTCGGTGGGCGTCACGCTCACGAGGCTCACCAGATGGTCGTCATCCTCGATCGCCTCGCCATCCACCTCCAGGATCACGTCGTCGGTCTGGATACCGGCGACGTCGGCAGGAGACCCCTTGGTGACACCCGACACGTGCGCCCCCACGGCCCGCAGCATCCCTAGCCGGTTGGCCGACTTCTGCGTGAAGACACGGTCGAGCGTGACGCCAAGATAGGCCCGTGACACCGTGCCGGTCTCCACCAGTTGCTGTGTCACGAACATCACCATCGAGATTGGGATCGCGAATCCGATGCCCTCGCTGCCGCCGGAATTGCTGGCAATGGCGGTGTTGAGCCCCACCACCTCACCACGGAGGTTCACCAGCGGCCCGCCGCTGTTGCCCGGGTTGATGGCCGCATCGGTCTGGATGAAGTCCTGAAACTTGACGCTGCCCTCGCCCAGTTCGAGATCGCGTCGGCCCTTGGCCGACACGATGCCGAGCGTCACGGAATGCGACAGGCCGAAGGGGCTGCCGATCGCCAGCACCGTGTCGCCAATCTGCAGGGTGTCTCCGCTGGCCAGCCGGGCCGCTTCGAGATCGTCGCCCTCGATCTCCATCACGGCGATATCCGTGCTCGGATCCGACCAGAGCCGGACCGGTCGGATCTCCCGGCCACCGTCGAGACGGATCGTGATGTTGTCGAGTTCCGCGCGGTTCACGACATGCCGGTTGGTGATCACCACCGTCCGGCCCGCCACCAAGGCGATCACGCCCGAGCCGGCCTCGTCTTCGCTGGCTTTGCCGTTCTTGGGCCGGAGGGCAGGCTTCTTGGCGTCGATGTGGACGACCGTGGGCCGGAGCAGCTGTGTGAGTCGACGGAGTTGGGCGCCTTGCCGTTCCAAGGCTTCCGCGTCGCGGGTGACTTGGTCGTAGAGTTTCTCTCGTTCGGCGTTCGACAGCCGGGCCGACCGCATAGGGTCAACCCGTCCACCACTGCCGGACGCGGGCCGTTCGATCGGCGTCAGCCGTGCCACAGGGGGCTGGGCCGCCGGCGCCGGCTGTACCGACGGCGCTGCCGGCGCCGACAGGTCGTCAGCCCCAGCGATGCGCCCGCCGGAGATGGCGAGCATCAGTGCAAGAACCGCCCCGTTGGAAAGGGAAATGCTTGTCACGCTGCGTTCGACAGGCATCATGAAACGCTCGCTCGGGGCCAGGAACGAATGGCCGAAATTCATCGGCAGATCGAACCATCGAGCGACATCATATCGTCCGTCGCCGTACCGCTTCAGAACTCGAGGTCGCCGGTGACGGTTTCCTCAGCCCGATCCTCCTGGACATCATG
>CANETO010000372.1 GCA_947440895.1 Planctomycetaceae bacterium
CCCTACCACATGCGGCTCGACATGGTCGCCGGTGAGGCCAACTACGAAAACGATGGGATCCCGCGGGCCTTCGACGCCTTTCTCGACACGCCCACCTATCTCTTCGTACGGGGCGACGAGACGAAGGCCGATCAGACGCGGCCGCTCACCCCGGCGGTTCCTGGCATCCTCGCGTTTAAAGACATCTCGATCCAACCGATCTCGCTGCCGCAGGCGGCCTGGCAGCCGGTCCGTCGTCCGGGTGTGATCGACGGGCTCGTCGGGCAGGCTAGGCAGGCTGCCACAGCGGCCGAGCAGGCATTGGCTCAGGCGGTTGCCAAACGCACGGCGGCCGAGGCCACGCTGGCAGCCATCGAACAGGCGGAAGGGGACCCGGCCGGCAAGGGGCAGGAGGTCGTCGTCGCAGAGGCGGAGGCGCCGTCCGCCGGGGCGCTGGTGGACCAGTTTGCCATCCTCGATCCGAATCGGTGGAGCGCCGCCGGTGGACGATGGACGCACGAGCCGGGCCGTGTCTTGCAGGACATCGATGGTGACGTCTGGGCCGGCCTGCGGCTGAGCGATCCACAGCCCCGCGACTTCGACACGACCGTCGAGTTCACGATCGAGGGTGGCCGTCTGTTTCGGAGCGTGGGCATCGCCTTCGACAGCATCGGGGCCGTCGATCCTGGGGTGCCCGGATCGACCGAAGACGGCGCCGCCATGGTCTACGTGAGCGCGAATGACGGTGCGCCGAAGGTGCAGGGAGCCTACCGTCGCGGTGGGCAGTGGCAGTATCCGTCGCTGGCCGCTGCAGCCGCACCGGTGAAACAGGGTGGGAAACACACGCTCCGCGTGGCGACGCGAGACACGCTCGTCAACGCCTGGCTCGACGGCCGGCGTGTGCTCTCGTGGCGGATGCCAGTGGCCCGCCGGGATGGTGCGCTGCAAGTGATCGCCTACGACATCGTCGTGGCGGTCCATCGGTTCAGTCTGGAAAAAGTGGCAGCAGAGACGACCGTTTCCGAGCCTGCCGGCGGGGGAGAGTCACCCAAGCCAGCCGCTGAGGCCGCCCTGGCCGCGGCCATACGAGAGGCAGCCGCGGCCGGACAGGCAGCCGCCGTCGCCAAGGCAACGTGCGTGAGTGTGGAGCGGCGGGCCGACGCGATGCGAGCGGCATGGGTCGTCGAGGAAGAGGCGTCTGGCACTGTTTCCGGTGACGACGCGAAGGAACTAGCCCGTTCCAAGGCGCGGGCCGCGGCGAAGGCCGAAAAAGAGCTCACCGCGGCCCGCGCGCGGCAGCGAGTCGGGCAGGCCGAGGCGAAGCTGACTCAGGCGGCGACCGATCAAAAGGAGCCGGCCGAAAAGGAACTGGCAGCCGCCGTCGCGGCGCTCGACCAAGCGGAAAAGGATCGTGCCGAGCCGGGCGACGCATTCACGCCACTCACCGGTGGCGCGAGTTGGAGCACGACCACGTTCGGCTTTCCCGACAAGCCGGATCCCGAGCCTCCAATGACGCCGACGAGCACGGGCCGCCGCAAGGCGCTGGCCGAGTGGATCACCGATCCACGGAATCCGCTCACGCCGCGGGTGGCCATCAATCACATCTGGATGCGGCACATGGGCAGGCCGCTTGTGCCGACGGTGTTCGATTTTGGCCGCAAGGGCACCCCACCCGACAGCCCGCACCTGCTCGACTGGCTGGCGAGCGAATTGGTCGACGTCCCAGCGGGTGGGCCGGCGTGGAGCATGAAGCGAATCCACCGTCTGATTGTCACGTCGGCTGCGTATCGGATGAGTTCCTCCACCGCCGGGGCCGAGGCGAACGTGACCATCGACCCTGACAACCGCTCTTTGTGGAGGCGCGATCAGATTCGCATCGAGTCACAGGTGGTTCGCGACTGCGTGCTGCAGTTGGCCGACAGGCTCGATCCGACGATCGGTGGACCGTCGATTCTCCCGGACCAGCAGGCTGCCTCCGTTCGACGGAGCATCTATTTCTTTCATTCGAGTGCCGATCGCAATCCCTTCCTCGCCGCCTTCGACGAGGCCGACGTGCAGGACTGCTACCGCCGCGACCAAAGCATCGTGCCGCAGCAGGCCTTGGCCCTCTCCAATGGGGCGATCGTGCACGATAACGCCTCTGCCATCGCCGTCCGCGTGGCCGCGCGACAGGGGCCGCAGGCCGGCGGTGGAGAGACCGCGTCGCCCGCCGCGGATGCCGATTTTATCGCTTGCGCTTTCGTGGAGATCCTGGGCCGCCCGCCCGCCGACACCGAGGTAGCCGCCTGTCTTGAGTCTTTGGCGGCATGGCGCGTGCAGGAGGCGGCGGTCTCCGATGCCGGCGCGTCCGCCCGCACGCATCTCGTCTGGGCTCTGCTCAACCACAACGACTTCGTGACGCTGCGTTGACTGGCAGCACACATCCCTTTCCCCGTCAGGGCATTCTCGATGAACACCGCATGTTTGTGTCCTTCACAAGGGCCATCTCTGCCGCGGCGCACGTTCTTCGCCGATCTCGGTCTGGGCTTCACCGGCCTGGCACTCGGGGCGATGCTCGATCGCGATGCGGCCGGGAATTCGGCGGTCTGGGCACCTCCGGACGGGAAGCCCCACACTCCCGCCAAGGCGAAGAGCGTCATCTGGCTGTTCATGAACGGCGGCGTGAGCCAGGTGGAGAGCTTCGATCCAAAACCGATGCTCACGAAATATGCCGGCAAGACGATCGCCGAGACTCCTTTCGCCGACGTGCTCGCTAAAAACAAGGGGCAGGAACGTTCGAACGTTCCCAACTTCCAGCAGCGGACCACTCTCTATCCGCTCCAGGTCGGATACAAGAAGCACGGCCAAAGCGGGATTGAGATCAGCGACTGGTTTCCGCACATTGCCGGCAACGTCGATAAACTGTCGATCGTGCGGTCGATGTGGACCACTGACAGCAACCACATGGCCCAGTCCCAGTTTCACACTGGCCGTAACTCACTTGACGGCGAGTTTCCCACGCTCGGTGCATGGGTGCACTACGGCCTGGGGTCGCTCAACGACAATCTGCCGCAGTTCGTCTCGATCGGTAAACGGGAGTATTGGAACAAGAG
>CANETO010000373.1 GCA_947440895.1 Planctomycetaceae bacterium
CCGGCACCATCACCCACAGGTCCGATGGCACCAGCAGCCAGACGAGGCCATTTGGTTCCGGTTCGATCACGACCGAGCGCGGGCGTGACGGCAAGACGGTGACGGGCCATACTCAGAAGTTTGGCAGCGGCACGGTCACCCGCTGGTCGGACGGCACGACCACCGAGACGAGGCCGTTTGGTTCGGGCACGATCACGACGGAGCGCGGACGCAATGGCCAGACCGTGACCGGCCAGACGCAGAAGTTCGGGAATGGCACGATCACGACCAGATCAGACGGTTCGAGCAGCCGAAGCCAGCCATTCGGGAGCGGAACGCTGCAGCGGGATCAGCCGGGCAAAAGCACCGTGAACGGCGTCAGAAAGTAGCGTTGCTACCGCCTGATTCCTGAGGGCTCCGCCGCGATCGACTCGCTGGCGGTGATCTCCTCCGCCAGCACGACCAAATCGGTCGGCTTGACCCGGAACTGTCCGTTCATCAGCATCGGCAGGGCCAGGATGTGTTCGAACACCGGCGGCACTTCGTTCATGACTGCGTTGTTCCTGAGAGAATCTCTCGACACATCGCGTTCGAGTTTCTACTTCTTCGCCTCGCCCTCTGGGGCCGCCTTCGTCTCGCCCGCCGAGGCGGCATTCGACTCGTCCTTCGACGTTTCCTTCGCCTCGGTCTCGGTCTCGGACGCTGCCTTCGCCTCGCACTCCGCAGAGGCGTCGCATGCGCTCGATTCGTCCTCCGGCAGCACGTTGCCAAAGACGGACCAGACCACGCCGTCACCGAGCACGGATAGGCTCAAGCGGCCCTCCGCGTTGATGATCAGGTTCAGGCTGCGGCCGTGCTCGATTCCTGAGAAAACCCGGTGGCCATCGGCCTCGTGAACCAGTTCGATTTTCGTCACCTCGCCGCGACGCGACGCCGGCGCCAGCAGCGTCAGTTCCTTTTTGGCAGAGTCCACTCGGAAGAACGTGGGACGCTCCCGATCGCCCACATCGGGCGGGCCCACTGTGCCGTCTTCATCCACCGCGACCGCAGAAGACACCGCACACAGCCATGTCTGTTCGGCCCGTGCGCCGCCACTCATCATGAGATTGGCCGCCAGAGTCAACAGCACGATCCGGATCGATTGATTCATCATTCATCCACTCCCTTGAATGCAGAGAACGTTGTTATGTAAGTACAATTGAATACTCAAGTCGAGACAGGTCACCGCCCCGGCGTTACCTCACCGAGTAGCCCATCCCCTCCATGGCTGCGATAAAATTCCTGTCCCACAGCGAGAACTGCTGCTGGTAGGCCGCCACGGCAGCGTTGGCCGTGCCCCCTGCCGCCTTCACGGCCCTCCGGGAACGTAAACCACCGGTCATACCCCCGGCCGTTGCGCCGATGGCTGCCCCCTTGCCCGCGTCGCCGGCGATGGCGCCGATGGCAACACCCATGATGGCGCCGCCCGCTCCACCCTTCACAGCGCCCCCCAGAGCGCCACTGGCCGACTGCGCCGCGGCCTGACTCTGTTGATCCAGCGCTGCCTTCGCCTGGTAGGGATCCCAATTGGTTTGCCGACTGGCCCAGTCGTAGGCCGCGGCTTCGTCTGCCCGCTGTTGGTCGGGGCTCTGACCTTTCGCCGGGAAGATCGCGTGGTTCCCCGGATTGGCGCTGAGCGTGGGCGGAGCAGCGTGGGTGACGGTGGCAATCGCTGCGACCGAGGCAAGGGTCACAATGGACAGGAACCGCCCCGTACGTTCTTGGAATCTCTTGATCATCACGATATCTCCTGGTTGAGCCCGCTGTTGGGCGCGTGAGGAAATACCCTATTTCCGAAGCAGTGAAAATACTGCTTTTCGCCGTCGACGGCCGCGCTGCGTCACCACAGGGGGAGGTCCCCACTCAGGCGGGATGCTTGATCCTACGGCACTTCTCGCTGCAATACCGCACCTGCTCCCAGCACCGCTGCCATTTTTTCCGCCACAGAAACAGTCGTCCGCACACCGAGCAGATTTTTGTTGGTAGGTCGGATTTCTTGAGAGCCATCTGTGACCGCACTTCGCGTTTTTGGGGCCGGGACACACGTTTCTCTGTCGTCCAGTGGTTCGCGTCGATCGCCGAACTAGAATTTAAAGGACGCTTGGTTGCCCGTTCCATGCTGCACGCAGGAGCCAATATGATCAAAGCTGATAAACAGTCGAAGAAAATAGAAGAGATCATCAAGATCTGCCAAGCCGCCATCGCGAAGCAGGTGGAGCAGAACAAAAAAGGCGGCTTTGGATTCGACGACTACACAGACGGCCGGACCGTCGGCGGCGCCAGTTTGGCCCGAAACGTCCTCCGACTGATCGGCACCGCGCACTAGGGCTCACTCTGTTGCTCTTTCTGCGACCGATTCCGCCTTGAGGCTCTGCGAGTTTTCTGGGACTTTCCCGCGAACGCCACGCGACGATCGCTGGCGAATCACGCGCACACGCAAAGTTCTTTCTCCATGCTCGCGAAAAACCTCCGGAATGAACGTGCGTGGCTCGTCGGACTTGCCTTGCTCCTCCCCCTGACAAGCTTCGCCGAAGATCCTCTGCTTGGGATTCCCCCGTTGCCCACCATCGAGCAACTTGCCTTACCGAAGAACCTGGGAACGCTCTTCCCGGTCGATCGCGGTTCGACGGAGGCAACGAGCCAACTTCACCTTGAGCCGGTGGCCAAGCCCATCGACTCCATCGTTCAGACGCCGTGGAAAGCCTCGGCTTTCGACAGCCCGGCGCAACCCGGGGTGGTCCTGAGGCAGAACCAGAAACTGCCCTGGGGGCTTCAGGCCGAATGGAGGGTCGGTGTTGCTGCCCATCCAAAAGCAATCGGTGCAGCGGAATTTTCTGACGCGTCGTTGTGGTCGGTAAAGACCGCCATCGGCGACAGGTTCTTCGTCTATCTCCACGACAAGGGGAGTGGATTCGTGAAGTATTTTGGCGACACCCTTTCCGTGTATGGCAGGATCGTGAACGGCAGCGACAAGCGGGCCACACCAACGACGCTGCATGTAGGGGCAGCGCGGTCGTTCTAATCGTCCCACTTCGATCCGAGCCGTTGAC
>CANETO010000374.1 GCA_947440895.1 Planctomycetaceae bacterium
GGCGGGCTCCCCGGACACCGAAGTGAGCATTAGGGCGCCTCGGCGGAGAAGGCTCACAATTGTCCCCGACGTATTCGCCGAGCCGCCCCGCGAACGGAGCGTGTTCGGGGAGTCCGCCCGGCGGGTTGGTTACAGCACGCAGCAACCGCATCAACTCCCGGACACGTTGAAAACTTGCCGCCACGGGGAGGACCGCTACAGCCCGGCACCGAGGCGGTTCACCATGTCGTCGAAGCGACGGGCAAACCGGGTGTGGGATGTGTGCAGGTGTTCGGCCTGCGAAATGAACCGGATCCGGTCGTTCCGCTCGATCCCCTGCTCCGCCAGAATCTTCTCGAACGGAGCCCTTTGCTGAGCATAGACGACCAGCAGCTTGTGCTCGTCGAGCTGAACTTCCAGCTGGAGTTCGGGATGCATCACGGCGATGCCGGTGCAGCCGTCGTCGAGCAGTAGATCCTCAAAATCCCAGAGAACGCTCTCCAGGACCAGCCGCTCGATCCCCTCGCGGGTGAAATCGTCATGGTCAGTCTTGTGTTCGTGCGAGGTTTCCAGCACGACGTCGAGTGTGTCGCCGAGTGGCTCGAGCAGCCGCAGGAACGTCTCGAAGAGGTGCTCGCTGGATACCGCGGCGACCAGTGCGGGCAGTCGGGTGCCGCTGCGGGGATCGACGTAGGCGTCGTGCCGGTAGCCGGCCCGGGGAACGACATCGAGCTGCCAGCCCGGACGAACGGCATCGGTGAGCGTGAAGGGCCCGTACTGTCGGCGGGCGAGATGGGCCTCGAGCGTGGCCTTATCCGGACGGGCAATCGCTCCTTCCGGTGCGTGGGCGCGGGGAACGCCTTGGAGGGAGGGCTGGTTCGCGGGCTGCAGGGTGTCGCGGTAGTCGTCGAGGAATCGCATGGTGACGGCAAAAACCTGAGTGAGCGGGAAGCGTTTGGAGAAGGGGCTGACGGGCCAGAATGCCGTCAGACCCTCAAACGTAGGACACGCTTTCGTGCCGTGCGCCGCGGCCGCCTGGGGAGCAGCCCGCGAAAAACGGATGGTCGTTGCCGGACGGGGCCCCTGAACCCCATAATCGCAGGCTTTCCCGCAGATTTCGCCCCGCCGATTTCGCCCCCCCACCGCATTTACCGCCCCCCTAATCCAGACAGAGGACGCGTCATGGCCGGCAACATGGATGGAAAAATCGTCGCCACCGGGATTACCTTCGACGACGTCTTGCTGGTGCCCCGTCATTCCGCCGTCGTGCCCTCCGAGGTGGACGTGGCCACCCAGCTCACCCGGGGTATCCGGCTGACGATCCCGATCATCAGCTCCCCGATGGACACCGTTACGGAGAGCGAAATGGCGATCGCCCTGGCCCAGGAGGGCGGCCTCGGCGTGATCCACAAGAATCTCTCGGTCGAGCGTCAGTCCGAAGAGGTGGACAAGGTCAAGCGGAGCGCCAACGGGATCATCATGGATCCCGTCACCCTGCCCCCAACGGCCACGGTGGCGCGGGCCCGCGAGGTGATGGATCAACACAACATTTCGGGAGTGCCGATCACGGAGGGGGGCCGCCGGCTCGTCGGCATCATCACCCGCCGCGACCTCCGCTTCGAGGAGAGTAGCGAGACCCCGATCGCTGACATCATGACGGGCACCGGGCTGGTGACCGCCACCGGCAACGTGACGCTCGACGAGGCCGAGAAAGTTCTGATGGCCAACAAGGTCGAGAAGCTCCTGCTGGTCGATGACCGCGGGCTGCTCACCGGGCTCATCACGATCAAGGACATCGACATGATGAATCGCTTTCCCAATGCCTGCAAAGACAGGCAGGGGCGGCTGCGGGTCGGGGCGGCGGTGGGGGTGTTCGACTACGACCGGGCTGCGAGCCTGATCGCGAAGGGGGTCGATGTCTTGATCGTGGACTCGGCCCACGGTCATTCAACGAACGTCATCGAGACCGTGGCGGCGATCAAGAAACAGTGGGGCATCGAGGTGGTGGCGGGGAACGTCGCCACACGCGAGGGCTGTCGTGATCTGATCAAGGCCGGAGCCGACGGCATCAAGGTGGGGATCGGTCCAGGATCGATCTGTACCACGCGCATCATCTCCGGCGTCGGTGTTCCGCAGATCACCGCGGTCTGGGAAGCGGCGACGGAGGCGGCCGCCGCCGGCGTGCCGGTGATCGCCGACGGTGGCATTCGCTACTCCGGCGATATCACCAAGGCGATCGCAGCGGGGGCCAGTTGCGTGATGATCGGTGGGTTGCTCGCGGGCGTTGCTGAGAGTCCCGGCCAGACCGTGCTCTATCAGGGACGCACCTTCAAGAGCTACCGGGGCATGGGTTCGCTGGGGGCGATGGTGCAGGGATCGAGCGAACGTTACCGACAGCGGTCGACGGGGCGTGGGGCGGATAAGCTGGTGCCGGAGGGCGTCGAGGGGCGGGTGCCCTTCAAGGGGCCGCTGAGCATGTTCGTCTATCAACTCGTCGGCGGACTTCGGGCCGGCATGGGCTACTGCGGCACGCGGACGATCGATGAACTGCGGCGGGATGCGAAGTTCATCCAGGTGTCGGCGGCCACCGTCCGGGAAAGTCATGCCCACGACATCGTGATCACGCAGGAAGCCCCGAACTACAGCGTGGAACGCGGCAGCGGGGACTGAGGCAAGGCTCCAGCTGACGGCGGCAGGCGAGGGGCGCTGGGGGGCTGGGGCGTTGCCGGCGAGCGTGGCGGGCCGGGCAGACTGTTGCGGTCTGAACAAGGCTGGCGCGGATGCGATCAAAGTTGGGGTTGGTCGCGGGTCGATCAATACCGCATGGGTTGACTCTGTCGTTGGCGCTGACCGGTCCATGGAGGACTGGTGGCGTCGGCAGGGAGACCGTGGGGGAAACGTCATGTCCGGAACATCGCCATCACGCAGGCAGCTCTGCACGACACCCTTCAACGTGGCGGTGGGAACGAGGCGTCCGCCCCGGGTGACTCCTGCCATTGGCGTGATGCTGCTGGGGACCGCCGTCCTGTCGATCGCGGCTGCAGTGGCGGCGGAGGCCGAGCCGCCGA
>CANETO010000375.1 GCA_947440895.1 Planctomycetaceae bacterium
CCCGGCAAGGAGTGGACGGTCGACGAGGTGCTGGCCACGGCCGAGGCCCACATGGGACAAGGGGAACGCGACTTTGAACGGGGCAAGCGGTCCTTTGCCGCCGCCCGTTGCATCGTCTGCCACCGCTACGGCGATGACGGGGGCGCCACCGGCCCCGATCTGACGCAGGCGGCGGGGCGATTTCAGCTCAAGGATCTGATCGAGGCGATCGTGCTGCCGAGCAAGGTGGTCTCCGATCAGTACAAGGGGAGCGTCGTGCAGACTGCCGACGGCAAGGCCTTCGTCGGCCGGATCGTCAGCGAGAACGCCGAGCGCATCGTGCTCGTGACCGATCCGGAGGATGCGACGAAGTTCCTCGAGATCAAGCGGTCTGACATCGACGAGATCGTGCCGGCGAGCGAGTCGCTGATGCCCAAGGGATTGCTCAACCCCTTGAGCGAATCGGAGGTGCTCGACCTGTTGGCCTACACGCTCTCCCGCGGCAATCGCAACGACAGCCGCTTCAAGAAGTAGTGCGGGGCTAACCGGCGAGGCTGTCCAGCCTGGGATATCGCCGCGGACCGTCCGATCGCGTAGTCTTTGGGTCTCCTTGCCCGACTCTTCAATCTTCACGCGGGAGCGGATGCATGACCGTTCATCGTCGATTTCTCCCGCTCGTGGTCTGCGCGTGGGCGGCCGTCGCCTCGCTGCCGGCCCGAGCTGACAACTGGCCCAACTGGCGGGGCCCGGCCGTCGACGGTGTGGCCGCGGGCACGGGCTATGTCTCCTCCTGGAGCCCGACCGAACACGTGCTCTGGCGTGTGAAACTCCCCGGGCTCGGCGCGAGCACACCGGCGGTCTGGGGAGACCGTGTCATCGTCACCTGTGCGGTGGACGGCAAAGACGCCGTGCTCTGCCTCGATCGCAACGGCAAGGAAGTCTGGCGGCGGGAGGTCGGCACGGAGAAGCCCGGCAAGCACAAGAAGGCGACGGGCTGCAACCCGTCGCCGGTCACCGACGGTACGCATGTCTGGGTCTACTACAAGAGCGGCGACCTGGCGGCGCTCAATCTGGCCGACGGCACGGTCGTGTGGCAGACAAATCTGCAGGAGAAGTTTGGCGCCGACACGCTCTGGTGGGATCTGGGCACATCGCCCGTGCTGTCAAAGCAGGCGGTGATTATCGCCGTGATGCAGACCGGCCCGAGCTATCTGGTGGCCTTCGATCGCACGAGTGGCGCGCTGCTCTGGAAACAGGACCGGATGCTCGACGCTCCCGACGAGGCGGCGCAGAGTTATTCGACGCCGGTGGTGGTCGCCGGCGATGCCGCCAAGGGGGAGCCTGATGAACTGCTCGTCGTGCTCGGGGCCGATCATGTGACGGCGCACGATGCGGCGACGGGCCGGGAGCTCTGGCGGGTGGGGGGCCTCAATCCCACCGGCAACACCTATTTTCGATCGATCGCTTCGCCCGTGGTGGCCAGTGACCTCGTCATCGCTCCCTACGCGCGGGGTGAGTCACTCACCGCCATCCGCCGCGGCGGCACTGGAAACGTAACCGGTTCGCACGTGGCCTGGGCCCGCACGGATCTCGGCGCCGACGTGCCGACGCCGGCCGTCAAGGACGGGCGGATCGTCGTCTGCACCGACAAGGGGAAGGTGGTCAGTCTCGATGCCGCCACCGGCACGACCCAGGCCACGACCGAACTGCCCAAGAATCGCCACGCCTACAGCGCCTCACCGGTGATCGTCGACGGCCGGATCATCGTGACCCGCGAGGACGGCGAATCGACCGTGCTCGCCTGGCCGGCTGCGGCTGCGGAGACGATCCCGCTACTCGGGCAGGGTGTCGTCGACGAGATGACCGTGGCCACGCCGGTCTGCGTCGACGGTCGGATCCTGCTGCGAACCCATGACTCACTCTGGTGCCTTGGAGAAAAAGAATGAAGACGGGAATGAAGACGGCGATGACTCGGACGCTCCGGGCTATGCGGCTCGCGGCGGTACTTCTCGGCGTGGTGGCAGCCACCAGCCACATCGCGGCGCAGGCCGCCGAGGCCGGTAAGCCGGCGCGGCTCTTGGTGGTGACGGTGACCACCGGCTTTCGGCATAGTTCGATCAACACGGCCGAACCGGTGCTCGAGCAACTCGGTCGCGAGCGGGGTCTCTACCATCTCGACTACCTGCGGATGCCGGAGGGACGGCCGTCGCAGCCGAAGGCACCCAAGCGGGCCGAGAGCGTCAGCGACGCCGACTGGCAGCAGCAGGAGACTGCCTTCAAGGCCGCAGAGGAACAGTTCCGCGCCGCCGACGCGGTCTGGCAGCAGGGCCTCAAGGAGCAGTTCGCGAAGGCGTTTTCGCCGGCGTCGCTGGCCCAGTTCGACGGCGTTATCTTCGCGAGCACGACCGGCGAGCTGCCGATCCCGGATCTCGGAGCGTTCCTCGACTGGATCAAGTCGGGTAAGGCGTTCATTGGGTTTCATGCCGCCAGCGACACGCTCAAAAGTTCCGACGCCTACTGCGACATGATCGGCGGCCACTTCGCCGGACATCCCTGGAACGGGAGCGGCCAGCACGCGTTCGTCGTCCATGAGCCGGGCCACCGGATCGCGGCGATGTTTCCCGCGCGGTTTCGTTGGCAGGACGAGATCTATCAATACGACCAGCGGTATAAGCCCGAAAACCTTCGGGTGCTCGTCAGCCTCGAGATGCAGGCCAGTTCGCCCAAGGAGCCGTGGCACGTGCCGGTGTCGTGGGTCCGCGACTATGGGGCCGGTCGTGTCTTTTACACGAACTTCGGCCACAACGACTTCACCTGGAAGGAGCCGATGTTCCAAGAGCACATCGCCGAGGGCATCGCCTGGTCGCTCAAGCGGTTTGACGCCGACGCGACGCCGAATCCCGACGTGCAGGCGGCGGAATATCTCCGCGGCGTGATCGCCGCCGCGGCCGTCGCCACCGGCAGAAATTCCGACGATCTGCTGGCGAAGGTCGAGGCCAGAATCAGCCGCGATCCATCGTGGGCGAAAGGCCTGCGTCCCTTGCTCCTGGAACTCCGTGAACTCAAG
>CANETO010000376.1 GCA_947440895.1 Planctomycetaceae bacterium
CGGTTTTCGGCTTCTTCTTCACGCCGCACTCGCACACACACACCGCCTCGAGTCTGCACGTGGCGCCACAGTGCATACATGCGGGCGACCGCTCCTTTGGCTTTGCCTTCTCCTGCCCCGGTGCGGCGACGGCATCGGCCGCGACCGCGGGGTTGCCTATCAGCAGCAGTATCAACGCAGCGAGAATCGCGCAGGAACGCATACTGCCCTCAAAAGTCGAAGTCGATTCGCATGCCGTATGCATCGGTGAGGCTGTTTCCTTTGCGCTCGTCCTGGAGGAAGGCGCGGATGTAGTTGAACTTCCAACGCGTGTAGGGGTTGAGATACCAGTTGAGGCCGATGGTGAAGTCGGTCAGGTTGTTGCCCTGGACGTTCTTGTCGTTGAGCACGATGTTCGAGAACCGGGCCGCGACCTCCCAGGCCCCGAGCCCCGTCTGGACGCCCTGCGACTTCGTCCGCACGCGGAAGAAGTCCTCGAACGGCTCGAGCCGCTTGTGGATGCCCAGCTTCCGGTCGTAGGGGCGGTGCTCGCCGGTGAGGAAGTAGCTCACCTGGGCCATGTAGGCATTGAAGAACAGCGGCTCACCGCTGGGCTGGTCCACGAAGGCAAACGCATACTCCGACTGTAGCGAGAGGGGACCGAGGATCAGGGCGAACTCGGGGTCGAATAGCTGAAAGTGGTCGGCCTTGATGTTGCCGGTGTCGACGAAGATCGGGGCGAACGGCCCCGGCGCGCCGTTGATGTAGTTGCTGGGACTCGGCGGCCCAACGGGCCCGAAAGTACTCGCCGGCTGCTGCTTGCGGATTTCGGGCGTGTTCCGGAAGCGGACCTGATCCTGAAAGGCCTTGCGATAGCTGTATGCCGCGCCCAGATGCATGTAGAAACGGCCGTCGCTCGGCTCGTCCCACCAGGGTAGCCACGTGCCCCGCATCGTCAGCGCCTGGCCGCTGTCGAACGTGTCGTTGCCGGTGTTGTCGCTGTTGGTGCGAAACGTGCCGATGGCCCAGGTCGCCAGTTCGTTCTCCGTGTTGCCATAGGTCATCACCCCCATGTTTCGCGCGGGGGCGAACGTGTCGACCAGCGACCGTTCCATGAACGTGTTGTTGCGGTTCTGCGTGACGCGTTCGAGCGAGAAGGGCTCGAAGTAGTGGCCGGCCCTGATGTTTTGCAGCCAGGGCAATTGCTTCCACTCGACATAGTTGTCGAGGAAGCTCGGCTGGTTGGCCAGCGCGAAGTCGACGCCGAGCGAGTATTCGAGCACCTCGAAACTGGTGCCGCGGGCACCGATGCGGAGCCGGCGGAACTGGACGCCGTCCTGAAGGTCGCCCACGTCGGCGCGGCTGGCGGCATCCTGTCCAAACCAGACCTCGTCGGCCTGCACCTGCCCGCTGAACACCAGTGACGGCTTCTCGGCGTCATCCTTTTTTTTCTTGTCATTCGCATCGACGAGCTTGCCGAGGACGTTCTCGACGGTGGAAAGCCGGTCGGCCACCGGCTTCTCTACCTTCTCGCCAACCTTGTCAGTCTTCCCAGCAGCCTTACCACTAGCGTTCTCTTTGTCCGTGGCCTTCGGCGCCACTTTTTCAGCGCCCGAAGCGGCGTCTCTGGCGGCTTGAAGTTCGTCGATCTGCTTCTGCAACCGCTCCAGTTCTGCCGCGATATCGGTGGGAACCTCTCGCGGCGCGGGCAGTTCGGCTACGACGGCCTCTGGATCACCTGCTCCGCCACCTTGTCCGCCGGGAAGCTCCAAGGAGGTGTTCGGTTCCCCAAAGAGTTCGGCGGCGGAGACACTCCCGGCGAGCGCAGGGGCCAGTGCAAACAGCAGCGTGAGCCAAAACAGACGCCCTCTCTGATCGATGGCAAGGCGACGACGCAGCAGTCTCAAGCGGCAGTCCTCTTGAAGTGCGTCCTCCGGTGAACCCGGTCAGACCGTGCCGTCTTGGGAGCGGTGCCTCCCGACAACCGGGGCAGCTACCAGATCGACCATCCATACAATCGGCATTTCCGGCATAACCCCTGAAACCTCTTTTTGTGCCCCGTCTTACCCTGGCTGCCGAATCAGAAAAACCTGCATAAACGGCATAGATGGACCCGATTCTGATAGTGGTGGAATCCGCCACCCACCGTCCCACATCCCGGCCCAACCATGTCCCAGCAGCCACGAACCGACGCATGGTCTCGCGGCCGCCCGTTGTGGCTTTGGGGGCTCGTTTGCATGTGGGGCCTGGTCGGGCTGGGGGGGGCCGCCTGCGGTGAGCCGCTGAAGATTGAGCACGGCGGAGACGAGCAGCCGGCCGCCCTGGATATCCTCGGGGAGGATGCCACCCACGCGCCGGAACCGCCGGAGAGGCTGCCGGAGCAGATCATAGAGCTCGAGGAAGTTCCGGCCCCTGAAGCGTCGCTCAGCGATGAAACAACGTTTGACGCCGAGGCAATCCGGCAGGAGATCGACCGGGCGGTCGAGGCCAGACTCGATGGCATTCCCAGACCGCGGTACATCCCAGCCACCGACATCGCGCCGCCCCGCGGCCTGCTGCTCTACAAAGATGATCCCCGCAGCGGAGACTTCCCGTTTTCAGTCGCCCTCGGCGGCTACATGCAGCTCCGTTGGTTCGAGTTCGCTCGGTCAGCCACCACCTCGACCGACTCCGCCGGCAACGTGCGGTCGATTAACAATATCAACACGTTCAACCTGAACCGCTTTTTGATCTCCTTCTCAGGCCATGTGGTCGACGAACGGCTGGTCTACAACTTTGCCTTCTTCGGCACCTCTGACGTCGGCCTACGGTCGGGCGTGGTGCCGATCGGCATGGCGGGCTGGAAGTTCAGCGACGCGGCCACGGTCGGTGCCGGTGTGACGCCGGTGCCGGGGTCGCGGGAGTGGCTCGATCAGTCTCCCTGGAATCTGGGAGTCGACCGCAGCATGGCCAACACGTTCTTCCGCCCAGGGTTCAGTCCCGGCGCGGCGGCAACGGGCTCACTGTTCGAGAAGGCGGTGCACTACCAGGCAGGTGTGTGGAACGCGATCGACGGCGGCACGTC
>CANETO010000377.1 GCA_947440895.1 Planctomycetaceae bacterium
AGCGTCGACCATCAGCACTTCCTGCTGGCCTACGACCTAGACGCCTTGCCGTGGTCGCTCCAGTGGAATGCCTGGTTCATGAGCCACGCCGTGTGGATGTACGTGGTGGAGGCGGCCGACACCGTCGTCTCCGCGTTTTTCCGTCCGCCGCTTCGGCGTGGATGGGAGCATGTCGTGCAGGTGGGGCCGCTCCTGCGCCGCGAGATCACGGCAGCGGTGCCGCACGATGGCGGGTTTCTGCTGAGCTACCTGCGCCGTCATACGCCATTTTCGGCGGTCGAGTCGCTCGCCGACTGTGGGCTGCCGGTGAAGGTCTATGGCCTCGGATCACGGGAGAGCATCGGCAACATCTCGTTCCATGCGATCGACGAACGACAGTTTGTCGAGGATCTGGCAGGGTGCCGGGCGCTCGTGAGCGCCGCCGGTAACCAACTCATTGGCGAGAGCCTGCATCTGGGAAAGCCGCTGCTCGTGCTGCCGGAACGGGCCCATTCCGAGCAGCTCATGAATAGCTCGTTCCTGGTCGCCATGGGCTGCGGCGATGTCGCGATGCTCGAGGAGGTGACGCCGGAGCGGGTGCGCGGATTTCTCGACGGACTGGGCGGCTATGCGCCAGCGCTGGCCAGCGTGACCGGCAAGTTGGATGGCACGCCCGATGTGCTTCGCGTCATCAATCACCGACTGGCTGGCCGGCTGGAAGCAGCCACCGCGAGATCGCCGGAATGATCGCCCGCATGGCCCGGGCCCGATGGCTGATCACCGCCTTCACGGCTGGCGAGAGTTCCCCGAAGGTGCGTTGGTATTCCGGCACGATGAAGAGCGGGTCGTAGCCAAAGCCGCCGGCCCCCGACGGTCGGTCGGCGATCACGCCGCCGCAGACTCCGCTCGAAACCGCCACAATGCGACCGGTGGGATCGGAGAGCGCGGCGTGGCAGGCATAGTGTGCCGACCGCAACGCTGCCGGCTGGGACTCGAGTCGCTCCAGGAGCAGGCTGTTGTTGCGGGCATCGGTGGCCTCGGCGCCCGAGAACCGCGCCGAGTAGATCCCCGGCGCGCCCCCAAGCGCATCCACCACGAGGCCGCTGTCTTCGGCCAGCACCCAGCGGCCCAGAGCCATGGCCTGCTGCGTGGCCTTGAGGGCCGCATTTTCGGCGAAGGAACTGCCCGTTTCCTCGACCTCGATCGCGCTGGCCAGGCCGGCGAGCGAGCAGCAGGCGATTCCCAAGGGCTCGAGGAGTTCAGCCAGTTCGCGGAGTTTGCCGGCATTGGTTGTGCCGAGCACGAGCGACGTCGTGGCGTTCATGAACCAGTGCCACCGGGGTGGAGGGGCTACGATCAACGCAGGCCGGTTGGTACCCGAGGGACATCGATTGGCTTGGGCTGCACGTCGAGTAGGACTCCGTCGATGCTGCGGGGCATGATCTGTCCGGCAGCCAGTTTCACCGGGTCGGGCCCGAGTTCCTTGACAATGCGAACGATCTCTGGGTGGGTCGCCAGTGTGCCGTTGGGCTGCTGCACGGCCAATTGATCGATGCTACCGACGCATACCATGCTCGACTCGCGGTCATGAAATTCCCAGGCTTGCCAGCCGCTCCGCCGGAGCGTTTCGGTGAGCCGATGCGCCTTCTCGGCCGCCTCCACGAGTCGCCCTTGAAACTCCACATCCTTGCCCCCGTCTTCGATCGCCTTTTGGTCGAAGGTGCCGGCGCCAGTGAAAGTGGCCACCCGCACGCTGTAGCGGCCCGGGCAGTCGAGCAGACTGTTGGTGACATCGGAATTCATTTCGAGTACGAACTTGTCCACCTGCTGCCTCGTGAAAAAGTCCTCGGGCAGCAGCGGATTGGGGATCACGAACGCCAAGTGCATCGGTCCCTTGGCGGCGTTTTTGTCGAGCCCCATCATCCGGCGGAAATCGGAGAACGACTGGCTCTTCCCACTGCCAGCGGCGAGCGACTCGGGCTGGAGGTTCTTGACTTTGGCGAGCATCTTCTGGCCGCGCGGGTCGTCGAAGGAGGCGAAATCGCCCACGAGGACGGCGACCTCGATGACCTGCTCCGACTTGGCAAACCGCATCTTCTTGGGCGAGCCATCGGGGTTGAGCCCCAGCCCCCGCTGGTTGCCCGTGAAGTCGAACGACTTCTCGTGTGTGTAGGCCTTGAGTTTGTGGCTGCCACGGAGTTCCTGCACCAGTTGACGGGCGTCATCGCGGGCCCCCTCACCGCGGAAGGTCGTCGCCAGTACCAGCCAGGGACCATCGCTCTCAGCCAGCGGAAACATCGACTTGGAATCGATGGAGTCCTGCGAAAACCAGGCCGTGGGGAGCCAGCCCGACTGGGCCTTGGCGTCGGCAGAGTAGCCGGCAAGGCTGACGGCCAGCAGCACCACGAGAATCCGGAGGGATGACGCACGAACGCTCACGCTGCGGGCTCCTGATACGGCTCGGAGGCTTGCCTGTTGGCTGAGGGAGACTTGTGGGTGGGACGATAGCGGCCAGCCGCCACCGGCACCAGAGCGGTTGCCCGCCCGGAAAGACGGGAAAGATGGGCGAATGGTAGATTGGGTGGTGGTTCGGAGCGGGAATCCGGCGGGCCTGCCGGGTGGCTGCGAAAGGGTAGCTCTCATGGTGCGAAACCTGTCATTCCTGAGGTCATGGAGGTCATGGACGACCGCCCTCGTGGTGGCCGGGTGGCTAGCCGCATTGATCGTGCCGCCCACGCTTCTGTGGCGCACCCGCGCAGACTGGCTTGCAGAACTGGACCGCCCCGAGGCGCAATCGGACTGGGACGCATTTCGCCGTGACATGCGGCAGCAGTCGGGCCGCGATGGGCCAGTGCAGCGGAAAGTGCGAAAAAGTGCCGAACCACCTGCACGCGTCTGGCTGCGGGACTACTTTATCCTGGCGGTGGTGGCGTGGGTGCTGTTTGCGGGCGTGCTGGGCGGCTTTTTCTGCCTGCTCGTGGCAGGCGTGCTCCGCGGGACTTCCCCCCGGCTCAGCGTTGAATCACCGGGGACAGCCCTGCCCTCAGAGACACTGTCA
>CANETO010000378.1 GCA_947440895.1 Planctomycetaceae bacterium
CTATCGGGGCTGCCGAGCTGAAGAAGCCCTGTAACTCCTGCGGCCCGTGCGGAGGAGTTGGCGGCACTGTCACTCCGTATGGTGACACTGGCTGCGGCCCGCGGTATTGCGGCGCCAAGCATGATGAACCCTGGACCCCAGACCCGTGCGATGGGTGCAACCGCTGGCAGGGCTGCAATGGTGCCCGCGAACGGCCCGACATGCTCGCTCCCTGGCAGTTGCCCCCCGGGCGTGGCTTCCAGACGGCGGCAGACGTCGGCTACGCCGGCAACGGTGGCGGCGGCACATGCTTTGAATGCCGTAAGCCTCCCTACAGGCTCTGGTGAGTTCGTTTAACGACGCTCTTGCGTGAGACGGCGGGCTGCGAGCGTCGCCGCATACGTGATCGTGTCGCCCCGCGCCTGACAGGCAGCGAGGAGTTCGTCCCACGCGTCAGCGGCAGTGGCCAACTCCACGAGTGACGGCAGCATACCGCTGGCCAGCATGGCGCTTGGCATCGGGCCATCGGCAGGGCGTTCAAGGGCGGCGTGGAGCGCTGCGGCAGGCTGGCCGAGCCGAGTGAGCAAGAGCACGAGCGTGTCGGAGGGGAGTGTGCCTGATTCCTCGATGCGAGCCAGCGTGGCGGCACGTCGGAAGAAGCCGATGGCCTCTTTGACGTCATGGCCGAGCTGTGCGCCGAAGAACAGTCGAGATGCCTCACCGACATTTTCAAACGGTGGCTCGCCCGGATAGACCAGCTCCGATGGCAGGCGGCACGCGTAGCAGGCCAGCTCCCAGGCTGCGCCGATGACAGCCTGGTCGGTGCAGACCCGGGCGATCCGGAGCACCGACTGCAGATGCGAGACATCGACATGGATCGAGCCATCATCCGCGCCGCCTGCCACCTCGCGATGCAGATGCCGCACGAGCACGCCGGCGGCCGGCTCCTGGCGTCGCGCCGGCAGCCTTGATACCGCCTGTTCATAGGCGGTGATCGCGTTGCAGGTGCCATGCACGCTGATCACAAGCTCGATGCCAAGTGCCGGATCGACACCCTCCCAGAGCGCCACATGAACGATCTCCTCGAGCCGGGCGGTGGCGTCCTCATCGAGGGAATTCTCGCGGGCGGCCAGGATGGTGGCTGCCATGCCGGCCAGTCTTTCCGAGACCTCGGCCGGCGCGGCGGCGGCCCGCAGATACATCCACGCAGCGGCCACCTGCCCCTCGTCGAGGAGCGGCCAGCCGATCTCGCGGCAGGCTGCGAGCGATCGCTCGTCGAGCTGGTCGCGGACGGCCGGCGAAAGATCGCCGAGATCGCCCGTCGGCGGCAGGCCGAGGTCGGTGCGGGCCTCGACGAGCCGCAGATCGAAGAGGGCGTGCCACTGGCGGCGGGACTCGAGCTTCGCCGCCAAGGTCTTGAACATGGCGGCGGTGCCGGCTGTGTCTGCTGTCGCGGCCAGGGTCGCAAAGAGTTCGTCGGACTGATCCGCGTCAGCAGTCGATGGCATGTCGGTCATGGCTGGCTCCCCCGTTGCCGCACGGACTCATACGCAAGCACCGCTGCCGTGGCGGAGACATTCAGACTATCGGCAATGCCAGCCATCGTGACGCGGACCGAGTCGAGATGAATCGTGCCGGCGCTCGCGGCCTGCTGCCAGGCGGGCGAGATACCATGGGCCTCGCTGCCAAGCAAAATCGCCGTGGGGCCAGCCAGTTGGGCCTCGTGCCAGAGGATGGTTCCCGTCGGCATGGCGGCGACCACGCGGCGGGTGTGTTTCCGACACCAGTCGATCGTCTCTGCGGCAGAAGCCATCGCCAGCGGCACCGTGAAGACCGTGCCGAGGCTTGCGCGGATCACTGCCGGGTTGGCCGGATCGGTGCGGCCATCGCAGACGATCACGCCCGCCAGGCCGGCTGCATCGGCCGTCCGCATGATGGCCCCGAGGTTGCCCGGCTTTTCCACGCCCTCGATCATAAGCACGGGCCGGTCGGTCGCGACGGCGAGCGACGCCAGCGGCTGCGCCTGATAGCGGGCGATGCCCACGAGGCCTTCGTTGCGGCTACCGAAGGCGATCCGCTCGAAGGCCTTCCGTGAGAGGCCCGTGATTCGCGTGCCGCTGGCCACGAGGCTGGCGAGGTTGGGATCATCTGGTGTGCCACGCGTCACAGCGAACCCAGTCGCGTCTTCGTGGAGCAGATCCGGGGCTGAGTCGACATCGACAAAGACTTCCTCGATGGCCACGCCGGCAGCTGTCGCGCGAGCGAGTTCGCGGCGGCCGTCGATGAGTGTCAGCCCCGTCTCGCGGCGGGCGTCGGCATCCCGAAGCCGCGCAGCCTCACGCACCCGGGGATTGGCGGCGCTCGTGATGGTGTCGTGGGGGATCATCTGTTTCGCTGGCATCTGATTAGTGAGGGTAGAGCCGTGCGAAGTCGCCGAGTTCGAGCAGGCGGCCGGTTGCATCGGTGCAGGTGAGCGGACCGGACTCGATCCGTCCGGAGCGGAACACCGCCGCTAGTGTGTCGTGGAGTCGCCGATGGTGCCAGCGGAGCGAGTGGCAGGTGAGCAGAATGGGCCCGCGGGGGCCGTGGGCGGTCGTTCCGGTGGTGAGTTGCGCCAGATCGGCCACGAGCGGCAGGAGGTCACGGTCGATGGCAAACGCCTGCCCTTTCGGGCCGTGTCCCCATGAAGGCGGATCGAGCACGACGCCGTCGTATCGCGTGCCGCGGCGGAGTTCCCGGGCCACGAAGGTGCGGGCGTCTTCACAGACCCAGCGGATCGCGGCGGCAGCCAGGCCCGATGCTTCGGCGTTGCGCCGGGCCAGCGCGATCGCCTGCCGCGAGGCATCGACATGCACAACCTCTGCGCCCGCCGCAGCCATCGCCAGTGTGGCGGCGCCCGAGTGAGCGAAGAGCGAGAGCATCGTCGCGGCCGCGGGTGTTTCACGCGTCAGCCATTCCCACTGCGCGGCCTGTTCCAGAAACACGCCGATCTGGCCCGACGGAGCGGGGCGGACCTCGAGCGACACGGTCGCCGTCGACAGCGGCACGGCCACCC
>CANETO010000379.1 GCA_947440895.1 Planctomycetaceae bacterium
ACCGCTTCGACGATGGTGGACGGCGTGACGCGCCCGAAAGTCCGTCTGCAGTTCGTCGGCTTCTGGGATGGCTTCAACCCGCACGACAACTATTTCACGAGGCTGCTCGGCCGACGGTATCTGCTTGAACTCTGTGACGATCCTGATTTCGTCATCTTCTCCTACGTCGGCAAGCGACGCCGCGACTATAGCCGCTGGAACTGCGTGCGGATCTTCTACACGGGTGAGAACATCGCCCCCGACTGGAGCGCGTGCGATTGGGCGTTTTCCTTCGAACACACTCCGCACCCCAGGCACTTTCGGCTGCCGCACTGGCCGTTCTACGTCGATCCGCTGGCCCTCGTGAAGCCGTCCGACCACGATCCCGCCGCCATCCTCGCGCAGAAGAGCCGCTTTTGCGCGTTCGTTGTCTCGAATCCGCTCTGCCGCACCAGAAACGACTTCTTCCACAGACTCTCCCGCTACAAGCCCGTTGATTCCGGGGGGAAGCTGTTCAACACCCTGGGCCACCGCGTGGGCGACAAGCAGGCCTTCCTGCGGGACTACAAGTTCACAATCGCCTTTGAGAACGAGTCACATCCCGGTTACACCACCGAGAAGATTGTCGAGCCGATGCTTGCCAACTCGCTTCCGATCTACTGGGGTGATCCCCTTGTGGGCCGCGACTTTGACACCCGCAGCTTTCTTTCGGCCCACGACTCGCCTTCGCTCGACGATCTCGTGGACCGCGTCGTCGAGGTGGATCGCAATCCCACCCTCCACCGTGAACTGCTTGGCCGGCCTTGGTACCCGGGGAATCGCGTGCCGGCGTGCGCCGATACCGAAACGATTCTCAACCAGTTCACCCGGATCTTCTCGACGCCGGTGGAACCGATCGCCCGCCGCCGCACCGTCGGCCATGCGTTGGGACTCGATCGCCTGCCTGCGGAGTGCGCCAGCGTGCGCCGCCGCATCGTGCGCAAGTGGCGGAAGCTGGTCTGCAACAGCACGTGATCAGGGCGGTTGCCGTTCCCTCCCGGATGCCACATACTCCCGCAGTTCAGTCCCCCACATCCGAGGAGGAGAGCCCATGACAGCCGCCGGCTACGTCACCGATGTCGCCTACGTTCCGGGCTTCTATCCGCAGATGTCACCGGTGGCGATGCGGTATGTCGCCGCGCTCAATGGCATCATTCCCCCGCAGACAGCCGACGGCTTCCGGTTTCTCGAACTCGGCTGCGGGCTGGGCCGCTGCCTGACCACCCTCGCGGCCGCCCATCCTCGCGGCGAGTTCGTGGGGGTCGATCTCAATCCGGACCACACCGCAGCCGTGGCCCGCGACATCGCGGCGGGGGAACTTGGCAACGCCCGCGTCATCACGGCCGACTTCGGGCATCTCCCGGATGACCTGGGAGTCTTTGATTTCATTGCACTCCACGGCGTCTACAGCTGGGTGGCGCCAAGCGTCCGCGACGAGATTCTCGCGACGGCCCGTGCACGGCTCGCTCCGGGCGGACTGCTACTCGTGAGCTACAACGCCATGCCGGGCTGGGCCCACCTGCAGCCGATCCGTGGCATTCTGCGGCAGTATGCCGCACTGCGCACGGGTGATAGCGCCCAAAGGGTGCGTGATGCCGTTGCCTATCTGGTGTTCATGCGCGACAAGCATGCGAAATACTTCGAAGACAATCCCCGCGCCGCTGCCTATGTCGATGCGCTGGTGCAGCAGGACCCCCGCTACCTCGTTCACGAATACATGAACGAACACTGGACCAGCTTCTATTTTGCGGAGGTGGCCGGGGCATTTGGTCAGGAGGGGCTCTCGTTCGTCGGCAGCCTGCCGGTGTTCACCAATTTCTGGGATCTCTGCGTGCGGCCGGAGTTCCAGGAACTGTTCCGGACGACCACGAATCGGCTCGTGACCGAGGCCCACAAGGATTTCTGCGCCAACACGGCCTTTCGCTGGGATATCTACTCCAAGTCACCGCGAATGCTGAAAGATGTGAACGACCGACTGCGGGAAGTTGACGATCTTCATTTTCGCGTCACGCGGGCTGGCATCACGCTGCCCTATCAGGCGAACCTGGGGGTCGTCACCTCGACGGTGCAGGGGCCGCTCTACCAGGCACTCCTGGAATTGCTAACCGGCCGGAGCCTGCGGCTCTCCGAGATCGTGGCCGCCGAGACGCTCCGGGGGACGCCGCCGGCCGACATCGTCCGCGCCGTCGATGCCGGGGTTGCGATGGGGCTGTTCGACATCACGGCCGGCCAGATGGGTGAGGCTCCGGCCACACTCTCGGCCCCAGTGACGATCGCACACCCCTTCAACAAGGCCGTGCTGGCGGCCGACTCGTTGGGTGGACGCTCGCTTGCTCTGGCCAGCACGCTGTCCGGCACCGGCCACTCGCTGGGCGACCTCGATGCCGCGATCCTTCATGAACTCGTCGAGCGGGGACGCGACGGCCTGGCATCGCGTGTTGCCGCACGCCTGGAAGCGAGCGGACGCACGCTGCAGCAGAACGGTCAGCCTGTGTCCGATGCCAGTCAGCGGAGTCGGCTGGTCGAAGAGGCCTGCCAGTCATTCATCGACACGAGCCTGCCCGAACTTGTTCGGCTGGGCATCGTGATCGCGTGAGACGTGCTCCAACATGCGACATACGTCGAGTCGCCCAAACCGCCGGGATCGGTGAAAGCCTCCGACTCGAGGCGAGGATACGCCGACTCGCTTCGGCTTCCCCCGCTCCCGGCTCCTCAACCAGTCAGAGAAGCCACTCCGGGGGCTAACGCGGGATGGGCACGAGCGGAGGATTGACGACATTGGGCGCCGGTGTTGCCGGAAGTGGCTGTGGCTGCAAGGGCTGCGGCTGCAGGGGCTGCGGTTGCAAGGGCTGAATCGGCAGCGGGGGAGGAATGGGCTGCGACGGAATCGGCTGCTGTTGCGTCGGAAACCCGGCCGGCTGCGCTGTGAATGCCGGCTGCGTGGGAACGGCCAACGGGAAGCCCGAGGGCGCGGCGACGGGCGGAGCAGAGGCCACCATCTGCCGGGAGCG
>CANETO010000380.1 GCA_947440895.1 Planctomycetaceae bacterium
CCGGTGGGCAGCGTGCATCTCGGCATCGTGCACATCATGGAACTGGAGCGGCCTGAGGTGGCCTCCCGCGAGAGCGAGTTGGTGGAGTGCGGGTTCGACACGCTCGAGAAGCTGCTGGCCGACCGGGAGCGGTTCGAGACCTGGTCGCAGATCGCGCTCGACGCGATCGCCGCCGGCGCGGGGGCGTAGTCTGCGTCTGCTGCCAGATCGGCCGGCAGGGTAGACTTGGAGAATGGACGCTCCATCCGCGCCGATCTATCTCGATAACCACGCCACCACGCGGCTCGATCCGCGGGTGCTCGACGCGATGCTGCCGTGGCTGACCGACCACTACGGCAACGCAGGGAGCGTCACGCACGAGCTGGGACGAGAGGCCCGGGCGGTGGTCGACGCGGCCCGCGAGGCGTTTGCGGCCGCGATCGGCGGCACTGCCAGCGAGATCGTGTTCACGGGGGGCGCGACCGAGAGCAACAACCTGGCGCTGCTGGGTTTAGCACGCCGATGGAAGAATCTTGCGAAAGTCGGTGACGGCGGCGGACATACCGTCACCGTGACGACCGAGCACGATGCCGTGCTCGATCCGATCGAGCATTTGGAACGGCAGGGAGTGGCCGTGACGCGGCTGGCAGTCGAGCCGCAGGCCGCCACCGAGATTTCGGCGGGCGGCATTCCGGGTCGCATTCGGCTCGATGACCTCAAGGCGTCGCTTCGGCCCGACACGTTTCTCGTCTCGGTGATGCTCGCCAACAACGAGATCGGCGTGGTGCAAGACATTCCCGCGATTGCCGACGTCGTGCATGCCAACGGCAAGGGCACACTGCTCCACGTCGACTGTGCGCAGGCGATCGGCCGGATGGCCGTCGATATCCACGCCCTCGGCGTTGACCTCGCAAGTTTTTCTGCGCACAAGTTTCATGGGCCGAAGGGCATGGGAGCCCTCTGGCTCAGACGGCGGGGCCGCGTGGTCCGTGTCGAGCCGCTCGTCTACGGCGGTGGCCAGGAGCGGGGGATGCGGAGCGGCACGCTCGACGTGCCCGGCATCGTCGGCATGGCCGAGGCAGCGAGGCTGGCGGTTACGGGGCTGCCAGAGGAAACGGCCCGCATGCGGGAGCTGCGGGATCGTCTCTGGGGCAGGCTCGCGAGGGATGTCGCGGGCATCACGCTCAACGGCCCGCCGCTTGATGCGGCGGCGGCGGGATCGCCCGTGCGGCTCGTCAATAATCTGAACATCTGCGTGCCGGGGGTCGATGGCCAAACGCTCCTTGCCACGCTCTCGGCAGAGGGGTTGGCGGTGAGTTCCGGGAGTGCCTGCTCGTCGGAGCATCCGCGGCCCAGCCATGTGCTCCTGGCACTCGGGCTCGATGAGGATCAGGCCCGGGCCAGCCTGCGGTTTGGCCTGTCGCGGTTCACAACGGTGGCGGAGATCGATACCGCTGCCGACCGGATCGCCGCCGGCGTGGCCCAACTCCGGTCGCTCTCGTGAGGCTACCGGTAGAATCGGCTTTGCCTTCGGGCCCCCGCACGATAGAATTTACTCACCGATCGTTGTTTTTTTGTCCACCCGCTTCGCAGGAGTATTCACGCCATGTCGGTCATGCTCACGGAAAAAGCCGCCGTTGAAGTGAAGAAGATCATCGTCGAGCAAAAGCTCGATCCCGCCACGGTGCTCCGCGTCGGCGTTGCCGGCGGCGGCTGCAGCGGCTTCAGCTATTCGCTCGGCTTCGATACCGCCTGGGATCCGAAGGCCGATTCGAAGAGCGAGCAGCACGGCATTGCCGTCGTCGTCGACAAGAAGAGCGACCTGTTCCTCGACGGCACAACGCTCGACTTCCACGACAGCATCGAGAAGCGGGGCTTCACCTTCAACAACCCCAACGCCAAGAAGAGCTGCGGCTGCGGCAGTTCGTTCCAGGCCTGAGTCCCCGGGTTGTTGTCCCAACAAGTCTTGTCGCCTTTTTTCAAGTTTTGTGCAGGGAGGGTCGGTGGCCGTAGAGATACCGCGCACGGAGAAGGTGCACATCGTCGGCATCGGAGATGACGGCGTCGACGGCATGACTGCGCACGCGCGGCGGCTCGTCGAGGCCGCCGAGGTGCTGCTCGGCCCCGAGTCGTGTGCGGTGATGCTGCCGTCGACCCTCGCCGGCAAACTCGGCACGGCGAGCAATCTGGAAGAACTCGTCGAGCGGATCGAGAAGGCAGGGTCAAAGAAGATTGTCGTGCTCGCCTCGGGCGATCCGCTCTTCTACGGCACCGCCAGATATGTCTGCGCGAAACTCGGCAAGGATCGCTTCGAGGTCGTGCCGCACGTCAGCAGCATGCAGTTGGCGTTTGCACGGGTAAAGGAATCGTGGGAAGAGGCGTTTCTCGCCAATCTGTCCGGGCAGTCGATCGAGCGGGTGATCGACAAGATCCGCACGAGTGAGACAGTGGGCCTCTTCACCAGCGAGCAGTGGCCCCCGTCGGCCGTGGCAAAGACGCTGCTCGAGGAGGGCATCGATTACTTTCAGGCATATGTCTGTGAAAACCTCGGCTCGCCTGACGAACGGGTGACGCAGGGCAGCCTGGCCGAGATCGCGAAGGAGTCGTTCAGCGGACTCAACGTGATGATTCTCGTGCGGAAGGCCCGCGTGGCCGATAAGCCCGGGCAAATCGGCACGCGGCTCTTCGGCAATCCCGATGACTGCTTCCTGCAATCGCGGCCGAAACGTGGCCTGCTTACGCCTGCCGAGGTGCGGGCGCTGGCGCTCTCCGAACTGGGGCTAAGAACAGACAGCGTGGTGTGGGACGTGGGCGCGGGCAGCGGTTCGGTGGGGCTCGAGGCGGCGCGGATTGCCCGCGACGGCACCGTCCACGCCATCGAGATGGACTCCGACGACCACCATCTCATTCAGGAAAACGCCCAGCGGTTTGGGGTGACCAACCTGCGGGCCGTGCTGGGCAAGGCACCCGAGGCCTGGGCTCGGCTACCCGATCCCGATGCGATCTATGTGGGCGGCAGCGGCCGCGACGTCTCGATGCTCGTCGA
>CANETO010000381.1 GCA_947440895.1 Planctomycetaceae bacterium
GACCACATCAAGGGCGCGATCAAGGCGGTCGAGTCGATGGCGGACAAGGTCGATGTTCCTGAGGACCGGCAGTTCCAGGGGCTCGACGGCTACAAAAAGGTGCTGGAGCACTGCGACCTCGTCATTCTGGCCACGCCGCCGGGCTTCCGTCCTTTCCATTTCGAAGAGGCGGTCAAGGCCGGCAAGAACGTCTTCATGGAGAAGCCGGTCTGCGTCGACAGCTTCGGTGCCCAGATCTGCCTCAGAGCCGCGAAGATGGCGGATGAGAAGAATCTCAAGGTCGTGGTCGGGTTGCAGCGCCGCTACGACGACAAGTATCGCCAGACGCTGGCTCGCGTCCGCGAGGGCTTGGCCGGAGACATCATCGGCGGGCAGGTCTATTGGAATGGCGGCGGCATCTGGTACCGCCCGCGGCAGCCGAACACCACGGAGATGCAGTTCCAGGTGAACAACTGGTACCACTTCAACTGGCTCTGCGGAGACCACATCTGCGAACAGCACGTCCACAACATCGACATCGCCAACTGGTTCCTCGGTCAGTCGCCGCTGAGCGCCTACGGCGTTGGCGGCCGACAGAATCGCGTGCCTGGCCAGCCGAGCGAGATCTATGACCACCACGCCCTCAACTTCGCCTATCCGGGGGGCGTGATGATTGCCAGCCAATGCCGGCAGTTCCCCGGCGGCGACGGCCGCGTCAACGAGGAGTTCCAGGGCACGAAGGGCATCATCAAGATCGGTGAGATCACCGACTACGCTGGCAAGGTGCTCTGGAAGTACGACGGCAAGTCGACGAATCCCTACCAGGTGGAGCACGACGAATTGCACGACGCGATCCGCAACAACAAGCCCCTCAACAACGCCTACTACGGCGTCTCGTCGAGCTTCTCATCCGTGCTGGGGCGGACCGCCACCTACACCGGCAAGGAAGTGGGCTACGAGGATCTGATGAAGACCAACTTCCGCACGATGCCCGAGAGCCTGTCGTGGGATGCCACGCCGCCGACCGTGCCGGACAAGGACGGCAACTACGCGCTGCCGATGCCGGCCAGTTACAAGATCGCCTGAGGGGACGGCACGGCATGATCGTCGGCATCCCGAAGGAGACCAAGAAGGACGAATATCGGGTGTCGTTGCTCCCGGTAGGCGTGGAAGAACTGGTCCGAGGCGGCCATCACGTGCTCGTGCAGCGGACGGCCGGGGCTGGTTCGGGCCTGACCGACGAGGCCTACGCCGCCTGCGGGGCGGAACTCATCGACGGTGCCGAAGAGGTATTTGCCCGGGCCGACCTGATCGTGAAGGTGAAGGAGCCGCAGACCCCGGAACTGAAACTCATTCGGGCCGGGCAGACGGTCTTCACCTACTTTCATTTCGCTGCCGATCGCGGTCTCACCGAGGGCTTCCTGGCCACCGGCGCCACCGCGGTGGCCTACGAAACGCTGCGTGACGATCGCGGTCGGCTCCCGCTGCTGATCCCGATGAGCGAGGTGGCCGGCCGGATGAGCATCCAGGAGGGGGCCAAATATCTCGAGAAGCCGCAGATGGGCCGGGGCATTCTGCTTGGCGGGGTGCCGGGCGTGGCCCCGGCGCATGTGACGGTGCTCGGCGCCGGCAGTGTCGGTGCCAATGCCGCCAAGGTGGCTGCGGGCTTCGGTGCGAACGTGGGCCTGCTCGATACCAACCTCGAACGGCTGCGGTATCTCGACGATGTGACGCCGCCAAACATCGACTGCCTCTTCTCCGACAGGCACACGATCCGCGAACAGATCGCCCGGGCCGACCTCGTCATCGGCAGCGTGCTGATTCCGGGCGCGCGGGCGCCCCACCTGGTGGAGCGGGAAGACCTCCGGCTGATGAAGCCTGGGGCGGTGATCATCGACGTGGCGATCGATCAGGGGGGCTGTGTGGCCACGAGCCGGCCGACGACACACGCCAGCCCGACCTTCGTCGTCGACGACATCGTGCATTACTGCGTGACGAACATGCCGGGGGCCGTGGGCCGTACGAGCACCTACGCCCTCTGCAACGCGACGCTTCCGTATGTCTTGCAGTTGGCATCGCAGGGCGTGGAGGCGGCGGCGTCATCGAGCCCCGCCATCCTTTCGGCCGTGAACGTGTATCGTGGTCATCTCGTGCACCGGGCCGTGGCGGATGCGTTTGGTCTGGTGTGCGAACCGGCTCCGTTCACGAAGTAAGGCACGGTTCTCCATCATGATTCCCTCATCCCTTCGCTGGCAGGGCAGCGCCGCCGGCCAACCCGACGCCGGTGTGCTCGAAGTTGTCGACCAGACGCTCCTGCCGACCAGGCTCGCATGGATTCCCTGTCACGACGTTGACACGCTCGTGGAAGCCATCCAATCGCTGCGGGTCCGCGGTGCTCCGGCGATCGGTATTGCCGGAGCCTACGGACTCGCCGTGGCAGCGGGCGAGGCTGTTCGCGACGGGCTCACGCCCGAGGCGGCGAGGGCGCATCTGCTGGCCCGCGCCGAACTGCTTGCCTGCGCCCGACCGACGGCCGTGAATCTTCGCTGGGCGGTGGAGCGGGTGGTCGGCGTCCTCGCCCAACTGCCGGAGAACACGTCCGCGACGGCACTGGCCGCGGCGGCCCTCGCAGAGGCCCGGATCGTCCACGAGGAGGATCGGCGACTCTGCGCCGCCATCGGTCGGCATGGGGCGGGCATCCTGCCCGAGGGCGGCGTGCTCACGCACTGCAATACAGGGACGCTGGCCACGGGCGGCGACGGTACGGCGCTCGCGGTGATCACGACGGCCTGGGAACAGGGGCGGCGGTTCGACGTATTCGCCGACGAGACCCGTCCACTCTTCCAGGGTGCTCGGCTCACGGCCTGGGAGTTGGTGGAGCGGGGCATCCCCGTGACGGTGCTCGTCGACTCGGCCGCCGGCCAGTTGCTGCGGACCGGCCGGGTGGGGGCCTGCATCGTCGGCGCCGACCGGATCACGGCCAACGGCGACACTGCCAACAAGATCGGCACCTACAGCCTCGCCGTGC
>CANETO010000382.1 GCA_947440895.1 Planctomycetaceae bacterium
CGACAGGGCCTCGACCACGCGGGCGAGCTTGCTCAGTCCGAGCACGCGTCCATTCGGAAGGTAGCCGATGTGCGCGTGCCCCATGAAGGGGAGCAGAGGGTGTTCGCAGACGCTGTTAAAGGCGATGTCACGCACCAGCACGATCTCGTCGTACTTTTCCGTGAACGCCTTGCGGAGGTGCACCTTCGGATCGGAGTGCAGTCCGCTGAACATTTCGGCGTACATGCGGGCCACGCGAGCCGGCGTTTCCAGCAGGCCCTCGCGATCTGGATTCTCGCCGACGGCCAGCAGGATCTCGCGGACGGCCCGTTCGATACGGGCATGGTCGACGGGCCGGTCGCCTGGTTGACCGTCGCGATCCGGGGAATCGGCTTCGCAGGATGGGGGTCCGGTGTTCATGCCCCGAATTCTACCACAGCCTTTAATTCACGCTGAAGTCGGGCGGGAAGGTCCGGCCGATACCGGCCATACCGCGGGCTTCGATGGCGTCCATGAGAAGGCGAACGCGGCGGAAGACGTCGCACTCCGCCAGGAGCCGCAGCTTGAGTTCGAGGTCGAACTCGATCGTGTAGGAGACGATGTCGCTGAGCATGCCGAGGGTGATCTGGCTGCCCAGCAGTTGGTCGAGCTGCTCATAGGCCTGTGGAATCTTCGGCATGGCTCGTTTGAAGGCGGCCAGGAGTTGCTGCTGGAGTCCGGCGGCTGCGTCGGCCGCGGCGTCATCGGGCTCGTGGTCTTCGAGAATCTCCGACTCCACCACGCGGAACGGCTTTGTCGGAGGCAGTTCGCGGACCAGACGCAGGCGACGCACTCCCAGCAGGAGGACGTTGTAGGTGCCCTGCGGCGTGCGTTGGTGCGTGGCGATCCGGCAGAGGCAGGCGGTGGGCTGCAGCCGGGGACGGTCTTCATCGTGCTGCTCCCACCCGGGGGCGAGGAGCCCAAGGGCGATCAGGCGGTCGTCTTCAATCGCCTCCTCGAACATCGCCAGATAGCGAGGCTCAAAGATGTGAAGTGCCTGCATGACGTGTGGAAACATCACGAGGTTTGGCAGCGGAAAAACGCGTGCCAAGCCGGAGAATTGATCAGATGAGAAAGCGAGGGGTTCGTCAGCCATGATGTGGTTCACGAGGCCTGTGGCGGCGGGTCGAGGTGAATTTCCGGCAGGAGTTCCGGGTTGAGCTCGATCGACGGGAAGTCTTCGGTGCTGGCCGCCACTTCGGCGAGGCAGGCGTCAAAGCCTGCCAGGAAGCTGGTGACATCGAGCCCCAGGTGGTGTGGGCCGTAGGGTTCGAGATAGCCGTGCACGCTCTTGTGGAGTTTGCGGGCACCGCGGATGTTGCCGTTGCCGAAATGATAGAGGGCTACGGCGGCCTGGATGAGACCCTGATAAAACTTTCTGGACGGCCCCCGGTATTCCGTCCAGAGTTCCTCCCAGACCTCATGACACTCGTAATAGTCGCACTCGTTGAATTTCTCGATTCCCTGAAGATAGAGGGGCTCGTAGGCGGAGGCGTTCATGGAGTGGATCTCGGAAAGCGGATGGCGGACAGGATGTCCGAGTACGGCGTGATCTATGAATAGTAGCAACCGGGGCGGAAAGCGGGGGCCGCAGGCAGCCGTGAAACGAGTGGGACGAACGGCCGTGGGCCACGAACCGGGGTCGGGGGCTGCCGTGGCGCGGCGGCTGGCCCGGGGCTATCCACGGGCACACTGTTCGCTCAACTTTTCCAGTCCGTTTCAGCTGTTGATCGCCACAATTCTCTCGGCGCAGTGCACCGACAACCGCGTCAACACCGTGACCGTGAACCTGTTTGGCCGCTGGCCGACGGCTGCGGCACTGGCTGCAGCGACGCAGGCGGAGGTCGAGTCGGTGATCCGGTCTACGGGGTTTTTTCGGGCCAAAGCCAAGAATATCCGGGGCTGCTGCGCGGCGCTCATGGAGCGGCACGGCGGGGAGGTACCGCGCACGCTGGAGGAACTGGTCCGGCTGCCGGGCGTGGGGCGGAAAACCGCCAACGTCGTGCTCGGCAGTGGGTTTGGACTGCCTTCGGGTGTGGTCGTCGACACGCATGTGGGCCGGATCTCGCGGCGGCTGGGGCTGACCCGCCATGCCGATGCGGTCCGGGCCGAGCGTGACCTGATCAAGGCCATCCCAAAATCGCATTGGATCGCCTTCAGCCATCGCCTGATCGAGCACGGCCGCACGGTGTGCATGGCCCGCCGGCCCCGCTGCGAAGGCTGCCTGCTGGCAGACCTCTGCCAACGTGTCGGCGTGCAGCCTGCCAAGCAGAACCGCTGAAAACAGGCGGCGCATCGCGGCGACCGGGTGATAAAAAAATCCCGGTCGCTGGGTCATGTGCACCCTGGCTCAAAGAGCATACAATCGCGGACCTCGTCGGCCCTGCTGTGGCCTGCTTCGCGATTCTGATTGCTCCCGGTCCGGTGCGCTCCTTTCCAGGGAACCAGCCATGATCCTCTCCGGCAACGAGATTCGGCGGCAACTCGGTAGCAACATCGTCATCGACCCATTCAACGAGAGCCGCCTCAACCCCAACAGCTACAACCTCTCGCTGCACGACGAACTGCTCGTCTATGAGGAAGTGGTGCTCGACATGCGGAAGAGCAACCGCGTGGAACGCATCCGTATTCCCGAGGAGGGGCTGGTGCTCACGCCGAACCAGCTCTATCTGGGCCGCACGCTCGAGCGGACCGAGACCCACAACTATGTGCCGATGATCGAGGGCCGCAGTTCGATCGGCCGCCTCGGCCTGTTCGTGCATGTCACTGCCGGCTTTGGCGACGTCGGCTTCTGTGGCTACTGGACGCTCGAGATGTTCGCCGTGCAGCCGGTGAAGATTTATCCGGGCGTGCCGATCTGCCAGATTTTCTTTCACGAGATCGTCGGCGACATCACCGAATATTCCAGCGAAAAATATCAGCACAACCGAGACATCCAGCCGAGTATGCTGTTTCGCGAACTGGGCACCGTGCCAGACAACGGCC